>NZ_JABENB010000006.1 GCF_013002715.1 Flexivirga aerilata | reverse complement strand
GGGACTATCGCAATTTCGGTGTTTCTGGTCCGTGACACGCCCCATGGTTGGGGCGGGACCGGAGTAGTAACGCATGACACTGCAGGACGTGAACAACAGCAACGAGGAGCCGGCAGGGACGCGACCTGCTCGGCGTGAGCCCGCGGACCGCCGACCGAAGAAGACCGACGTGGAACGTCGCCGCATGGAAGCGCTCACCGAGCTGGTGCGCGATGCGCGCGCCAACGGTGACTCGTTGACTGGCCCGTCGGGTCTGTTGAAGGATCTGACCAAGATGGTGCTGGAGATCTCCTTGGAAGAGGAGATGACCGAGCACCTCGGACACGGCAAGCATCAGCCACCGTCAGCATCAGCGGACGACACCGACACTGCCTCGGAAGCTACCAATGAGGGTCGTATCCGCAACGTTCGCAACGGCTCCCGGACCAAGACGGTGCTGACCGACAACGTCGGCAAAGTCGACATCACGGTGCCGCGGGACCGGACCGGCACGTTCGAGCCGGTGATCGTGCCCAAGCACCACCGCAAGCTCGGCTCGGTCGAGCAGGTTGTGCTCTTGCTCTCACTGACCGCGAAGGGCCTGACCACTGGGGAGATCAGCGCCCACCTGGAAGAGATCTACGGCGCGTCGGTATCCAAGGACACGATCAGTCGGATCACCGATCGAATCAGCGAGGAGATGAACGAATGGCTGGCTCGCCCGCTGGATCCGGTGTACGCGGCGATCTTCATCGACGCGATCGTGGTCAAGGTCCGCGACGGGCAGGTCGCTAACCGGCCCTTCTACGCCGCGATCGGTGTCACCGTTGACGGGCGGAAGGACGTGCTCGGGTTGTGGGCCGGCACTCCAGGCGATGGTGAGGGCGCCAAGTACTGGCTCGCGGTGTTGACCGAGCTGAAGAACCGCGGCGTGGCCGACACCATGTTCGTCGTCTGTGACGGCCTCAAGGGGCTACCTGCCGTGGTGGAGAGCGTGTGGCCGGACGCGACCGTACAAACATGCGTCATTCACCTGCTGCGCAACTCCTTCCGGTTGACGTCGCGAAAGTACTGGGACCAGATCGCCAGGGAACTCAAGCTGGTGTACACCGCGCCCAAGGCTGAGGCGGCACGAGCGGAGTTTGCGAAGTTCACCGACACCTGGGGCCAGCAATATCCCGCGCTAATCCGGCTATGGGACAACGCGTGGGAGGAATTCACCCCGTTCCTGGCCTACGACGTCGAAATCAGGAGAATCCTGTTCAGTACCAACGCGATCGAGTCGCTCAACGCACGCTACCGGAGGGCAGTCCGTGCCCGTGGGCACTTCCCGAACGAGCAAGCAGCACTCAAATGCCTCTACCTCGTCACCAGGTCACTGGACCCGACCGGGCGAGGACAGGCACGATGGACCATGCGATGGAAGCCAGCACTCAACGTGTTCGCGACCGTC
>NZ_JABENB010000005.1 GCF_013002715.1 Flexivirga aerilata | reverse complement strand
TTTTTTGTATTTTTTTGCGGAGAGTTTGATCCTGGCTCAGGACGAACGCTGGCGGCGTGCTTAACACATGCAAGTCGAACGATGAAGGACCAGCTTGCTGGTTTGGATTAGTGGCGAACGGGTGAGTAACACGTGAGTAACCTGCCCTTCACTTTGGGATAAGCCTTGGAAACGGGGTCTAATACCGGGTATGACACATGGCCGCATGGTCTGTGTGTGGAAAGTTTTTGTGGTGGAGGATGGACTCGCGGCCTATCAGCTTGATGGTGGGGTAGTGGCCTACCATGGCTTTGACGGGTAGCCGGCCTGAGAGGGTGACCGGCCACACTGGGACTGAGACACGGCCCAGACTCCTACGGGAGGCAGCAGTGGGGAATATTGCACAATGGACGGAAGTCTGATGCAGCGACGCCGCGTGGGGGATGACGGCCTTCGGGTTGTAAACTCCTTTCGCCCATGACGAAGCTTTTTTGTGACGGTAGTGGGAGAAGAAGCACCGGCTAACTACGTGCCAGCAGCCGCGGTAATACGTAGGGTGCGAGCGTTGTCCGGAATTATTGGGCGTAAAGAGCTTGTAGGCGGTTTGTCGCGTCTGCCGTGAAAGCCCAGGGCTTAACCCTGGGTCTGCGGTGGGTACGGGCAGGCTAGAGTGTGGTAGGGGAGACTGGAATTCCTGGTGTAGCGGTGAAATGCGCAGATATCAGGAGGAACACCGATGGCGAAGGCAGGTCTCTGGGCCATAACTGACGCTGAGAAGCGAAAGCATGGGGAGCGAACAGGATTAGATACCCTGGTAGTCCATGCCGTAAACGTTGGGCGCTAGGTGTGGGGCTCATTCCACGAGTTCCGTGCCGCAGCTAACGCATTAAGCGCCCCGCCTGGGGAGTACGGCCGCAAGGCTAAAACTCAAAGGAATTGACGGGGGCCCGCACAAGCGGCGGAGCATGCGGATTAATTCGATGCAACGCGAAGAACCTTACCAAGGCTTGACATACACCGGAATGTGCCAGAGATGGTGCAGCCTTTGGGCTGGTGTACAGGTGGTGCATGGTTGTCGTCAGCTCGTGTCGTGAGATGTTGGGTTAAGTCCCGCAACGAGCGCAACCCTCGTTCCATGTTGCCAGCACGTAATGGTGGGGACTCATGGGAGACTGCCGGGGTCAACTCGGAGGAAGGTGGGGATGACGTCAAATCATCATGCCCCTTATGTCTTGGGCTTCACGCATGCTACAATGGCTGGTACAGAGGGTTGCGATGCCGTGAGGTGGAGCGAATCCCTTAAAACTGGTCTCAGTTCGGATTGGGGTCTGCAACTCGACCCCATGAAGTTGGAGTCGCTAGTAATCGCAGATCAGCAACGCTGCGGTGAATACGTTCCCGGGCCTTGTACACACCGCCCGTCAAGTCACGAAAGTCGGTAACACCCGAAGCCGGTGGCCTAACCCTTGTGGGGGGAGCCGTCGAAGGTGGGATTGGCGATTGGGACTAAGTCGTAACAAGGTAGCCGTACCGGAAGGTGCGGCTGGATCACCTCCTTTCTAAGGAGCGTTAACACCTTTCAATGTCGAATGCACAGTGGGGTGGCTCACGGGTGGAACATCAATCATGGGGCTTGCACGTGGTGCTGGCATGGCTTGAGTACGAACCATGTGGTGACTGTTTTGGGGGTTTTGGCCTTCGAAGGGTTTGCTGCTGGTTGGGGAAAGAGTGGTGTTGGTGGTGTGTGGTGAGTGTCGACACGTTGTTGGGTCCTGAGGAAACGACCCTTCCCTGTCCTTAAGGGTGGGGTGGGTGGTTTTTTCTGGTGCTGCCTGGTGCATGACTGCATGTGATGTGTGGTGGTGTGCTGGTGTTGGTGTGTTGTTTGAGAATTGTATAGTGGACGCGAGCATCTTTGTGGCTTTTAATGCTGTTGTATGCGGACCAGAAGCGTTTTGTTTGTGGTTTGTGTAAGTTTTTAAGGGCGCATGGTGGATGCCTTGGCATCAGGAACCGATGAAGGACGTAGGAATCTGCGATAAGCCTCGGGGAGCCGATAACCGGGCTGTGATCCGAGGGTTTCCGAATGGGGGAACCCCGCACCAGTTATGTGGTGTGACCCGTACCTGAATATATAGGGTGCGTGGAGGGAACGTGGGGAAGTGAAACATCTCAGTACCCACAGGAAGAGAAAACAAGAGTGATTCCGTGAGTAGTGGCGAGCGAAAGCGGATGAGGCTAAACCATGGTTGTGTGATACCTGTCAGGGGTTGCAGTCATGGGGTTGTGGGTTGTTGTCGTACCGTGTCTGACAGCGCGGTCGTGTGATGGTGTGCGTGTAGCCGAACTGCTTTGAATGGTAGACCGTAGTGGGTGGGAGTCCCGTAGGCGAAACATGTAACACAGCGCGTGATGATGTACCCAAGTAGCACGGGGCTCGTGGAATCTCGTGTGAATCTGCCAGGACCACCTGGTAAGCCTAAATATTCCCTGATGACCGATAGCGGACTAGTACCGTGAGGGAAAGGTGAAAAGTACCCCGGGAGGGGAGTGAAATAGTACCTGAAACCATGCGCTTACAATCCGTCAGAGCTGGCATGCGTGCTGGTGATGGCGTGCCTTTTGAAGAATGAGCCTGCGAGTTAGTGCTCAGTGGCGAGGTTAACCCGTGTGGGGTAGCCGTAGCGAAAGCGAGTCCGAAGAGGGCGCCCGAAGTCGCTGGGTCTAGACCCGAAGCGGAGTGATCTACCCATGGCCAGGTTGAAGCGACGGTAAGACGTCGTGGAGGACCGAACCCACCTAGGTTGAAAACTGGGGGGATGAGCTGTGGGTAGGGGTGAAAGGCCAATCAAACTCCGTGATAGCTGGTTCTCCCCGAAATGCATTTAGGTGCAGCGTCACGTGTTTCTTGCCGGAGGTAGAGCTACTGGATGGCTGATGGGCCTCACCAGGTTACTGACGTCAGCCAAACTCCGAATGCCGGTAAGTGTAAGCGTGGCAGTGAGACTGCGGGGGATAAGCTTCGTAGTCGAGAGGGAAACAGCCCAGATCACCAGCTAAGGTCCCTAAGCGTGTGCTAAGTGGGAAAGGATGTGGAGTTGCTGTGACAACCAGGAGGTTGGCTTAGAAGCAGCCACCCTTTAAAGAGTGCGTAATAGCTCACTGGTCAAGTGATTCCGCGCCGACAATGTAGCGGGGCTCAAGCACACCACCGAAGCTGTGGCAATCACACAAGTCCCTAGCGGCCCTTTTTGGGGGTTGTTCAGGGGTGTGGTTGGGTAGGGGAGCGTCGTGTCACCAGTGAAGTCCCGGTGTGAACCAGGGGTGGAGGTGACACGAGTGAGAATGCAGGCATGAGTAGCGAATGACGGGTGAGAAACCCGTCCGCCGAATAACCAAGGGTTCCAGGGTCAAGCTAATCTGCCCTGGGTAAGTCGGGACCTAAGGCGAGGCCGACAGGCGTAGTCGATGGACATCCGGTTGATATTCCGGAACCGGCGAAGGACCGCCCATATCGAATCAGGGGATGCTAACCACCCGAACCGCCATGTTTGATCCCTTCGGGGTGATGCGTGTGTGGGGAGCGTGGGACCCGATCTTGTAGTAGGTAAGCAATGGAGTGACGCAGGAAGGTAGCCTCCGCGGGGCGATGGTTGTCCCCGTCCAAGCGTGTAAGCCGACTGGTAGGTAAATCCGTCAGTCATATGGCCAAGGCGTGATGGTGACCACGTAATGTGGGAAGTAGGGTGATCCTATGCTGCCGAGAAAAACTTCTAGCGAGGTCCGAGCCGCCCGTACCCTAAACCGACTCAGGTGGTTAGGTAGAGAATACTAAGGCGATCGAGTGAATCGTGGTTAAGGAATTCGGCAAAATGCCCCCGTAACTTCGGGAGAAGGGGGGCCCACCATCTTGAAGCACTTCGCGTGCTAGGGGTGGGGGCCGCAGAGACCAGGGAGAAGCGACTGTTTACTAAAAACACAGGTCCGTGCGAAGAAGTAATTCGATGTATACGGACTGACGCCTGCCCGGTGCTGGAACGTTAAGGGGACCGGTTAACATCCTTGTGGTGTGAAGCTGAGAACTTAAGCGCCAGTAAACGGCGGTGGTAACTATAACCATCCTAAGGTAGCGAAATTCCTTGTCGGGTAAGTTCCGACCTGCACGAATGGCGTAACGACTTCTCCACTGTCTCAACCGCGAACTCGGCGAAATTGCATTACGAGTAAAGATGCTCGTTACGCGCAGCAGGACGGAAAGACCCCGGGACCTTTACTACAGCTTGGTATTGGTGTTCGGTACGGCTTGTGTAGGATAGGTGGGAGACTGTGAAGCGCACGCGCCAGCGTG
>NZ_JABENB010000004.1 GCF_013002715.1 Flexivirga aerilata | reverse complement strand
TTCGAGGGCCGCTGGCCCACCGCAGAGAAGTACTAATCAATCAGGGCCAGAAACACCGAATTTCGGACACTCCCCGACGATCATGTTGTGGTTGGTCAGATGGGTAACTGGATCTCTGGTGAGCCACTCTGGAGGGGCGCGTGGCCGCGTCTTCTAGGCGAGGGCGAGAAACAACTTCTCGAGCTTCTTGGTGTCTACGCTGTCGCGGCCTTCTTCGGCGATGCAGTGTTCGAGCCCGGTCGCGACAAGGGCGTAGCCGCCGCGGCTGATGGCCTTGTTCACGGCGGCCAGCTGGGTGAGGGCATCCTCGCATTCCGCACCGTCTTGGAGCATCCGGATCACGGAGGCCAAGTGTCCGTTGGCGCGTTTGAGGCGGGTGATGATCGCGGTGATCTCGTCAGGCTCGAGTTGCATCACGGTCTTTCTGGTCGTTGGTCAGTGCATCCATCATCACTGACAGGCGCGCGCGTGCCTCGCCGGCGACGTCATCGAGCACGGGGCTGAAGTCGGTCATCACCGCGGGGTCGAAGACTTCGACGACGCTGCCGTCATCCTCGACGCTGATCACGACGTTGCACGGCAGCAGGGTGGCGACACGCGGGTCGACGCTGAGCGCCTGCTGGGCCAGTTCGGGACGGCACGCGCCCAGGATGATGCGCGGTGCGACCTGGACGCCGAGCTTGGCCTGCAGCGTGGCGGCCATGTCGATCTCGGTGAGAACGCCGAACCCGGCGTCGGCGAGTAGCTCGCGGACCCGGGTAACGGTTTCGTCGTATCCCTGCCCGACGGTCACCCGCATCGTGAAGTCGTTCATTTCGTTCTCCTCAGCTGACTTGCATAACCCCCCTGGGGGTTCTGTACAGTCGTCATCATATCCCCCCGGGGGGTTAAGAGAGGACGCTGATGACATCTACCCGGTTAACGAGCAGGGCATCGCACGATAAGAATCAGACCGCTGCCGGCCGCTCGGCGGGGCCGTTGGGACGCCTCGGTCTAAGGGTGCTGGGTCATGCCCGCGTGACGCTCGCCCTGTGGGTGCTGATCGTGGTCGGACTCGGCATTCTCGCGCCCCGGGTGGAGGCCTCCTTGTCCGGAGCCGGGTGGCAGGCCAGCGGTTCACAGTCGGTGGCTGCCCGGCAACTCGCGCAAGAGCACTTCGGCGGAAACGCCAGTTCCGCGTTGCAGGTTGTCATCCACAGCGGCGACACGCGTCTGTCCTCACCCCAGGGGCAGCGGACGATTCATGCGGTGGAGCAGACGTTACGTAGTGATCACCGGATTGCCGCGGTGATCGCGCCGCAGCCTGGTGCCACGCTGAGCAAGGACGGGCGCACTGCGATCGTGATCGGTGGCGCCGGCGCTGACACCAACGACATGGTCCGGGCGGCCGTGGATCTTAAACCCCAGCTGACCGCACTGTCGGGCGACGGCATTCAGGTGACGCCGACCGGGGCGTCCCAGCTGTGGGCCGATTTCAACGCGGCGAATCTCGACGCGATGCTGAAGTCGGAGATGCTGTCCTGGCCGATCACGTTGGCGATCCTGGTCCTGGCGTTCGGCGCTCTGGTCGCGGCCGGTCTGCCGCTACTGCTGACCCTGGCGGGCCTGGTCGCCTCGGCCGGCTCCTTGGTGTTGATCAATGAGGTCGTGCCAGTCTCTATTTGGGCGATGAACTTTGCGATGATGTTCGCCCTCGCCCTGGGTATCGACTACGCCCTGTTCATCGTGGTGCGCTACCGCGCCGCTCGCGCGGTCCCAGGAGCCACCCGGGAGAGCGCAGTCGCCGAAACGATGGACACGGCGGGCAAGGCGGTTCTGCTGTCGGGGTTGACGGTGTTGGTGTCGTTGTCGGCCGTTGAGATCGTGCCGTCGCCGGCGTTCCGGTCGATGGCCGGCGGGATCATGCTCGCCGTGGTTTTCGTGCTGGCCGCCACGTTGACGTTGCTACCCCTCGTGCTGGGCAGCCTCGATACCCGGATCAACAAGCTCGCACTGCCGTGGGCGCGGGTCAGTCAGCACCGTTCACCGGCTTTCGAGAAGTGGGGTGAACGGCTGTGGCGCCGCCCCCTCGCGTACGGCCTCGGCGCGCTGGTCGTGTTGCTGGCTCTGGCCGCACCGATCACCGGCCTACGGACCGCGATGCCCTCGATCAAGGTGCTCCCTGACAACGCGGCCGCTCGGATCGGGTACGACCGCGTCCAGGCAGCGTTCGGTCCCGGCGCGCCGGGGATGCTCCAAATCATCGCGCCCACCCAGGAAGCCAAAACTGCTGCGACGGCCGTGGCCAAGGACCGCGGGATAGCAGCTGTCCTTCCTGCTCAACCGGCCGCTGACGGTGCGCCGTACACCCTGATCCAGGCAATGCCGAAGACAGACCCGTCTAACCCGGGCCTGCGGCAGACCGTCGACCGGTTGCGCGACACCCTTCCGCGGGGGGCAGTCGTTGGTGGTGCCGCGGTCGAGAACCTCGACTTGAAGAGCCAACTCGATCGCTCGACACCATGGGTCATCGGCATCGTGTTGGGCCTCGGGTTCGTGCTGCTCCTGGTAGCACTGCAAGCACCACTGATCGCGCTGCTGGGTACCCTGGCCAGTCTGTTGTCGACGGCCGCGGCCTTCGGTGTGGCGCGCCTGGTCTTCCAGGACGGGCATCTCAGTGGCTTGTTCAGCTTCGAACCGCAGGGATTCCTGGACGCGTGGGCGCCGGTCTTCTTCTTCGCGATGATCTTCGCGATCGCGATGGACTACACCGTCTTCCTGCTCGCCTCGGCCAAAGAACACTGGGAGAGATCCGGCGACCCCCACGAGGCGATGGTCGGCGCGGTCGCGCACTCCGGACGGGTAATCTTCGCCGCCGGCGCCGTCATGGTCGCGGTCTTCTTCACGTTCTCCCTGTCCGGCCCGCTACCACCGAAAGAGATGGGCGTCATCCTCGGCGTCGCCGTCCTGCTCGACGCCTTCCTGGTGCGCCTCGTCCTGCTGCCGGTGGTGCTGCGCCTGACCGGACGTGCGGCATGGGCATGCCCCTCCTGGTTACGCCGAATCCTGCCCACCATCCGCTTCTCCCACTGACCAAACACGACCGCCCAGGGGGCAACCGCACAACCACGAGAGGCCGCACCACGCCGCGCGGATACACCGTCGGCGAACTTCGCCGAACCGATCGAACCGGCCCGTACAGGCAACAAGTAACAGGAGATGTATTCATGTGTCGACCCATCCGCTGCAAGCAGTGCGGTAAGACCACGTGGGCCGGCTGCGGCCGCCACGTCGACCAAGTTATGGGCAAGATCCCGCCAGCTGACCGTTGCCCCGGACATCCGAAACCGCCACAGAACTCCAAGAGCTCCGCTTGGCAGCGGTTCCTCGGCCGATGATCACTCGACCGCGGTGCTACGGCGCATCAGGCAAATTGAGTCCGTGTTCAACAGGAACGGTTCGTTGAGAACGAATGTTGCCGATGGGCTGGCCAACGAGACAAAGACATGGGGTGAGCGAGCCCTCACCCACGAGTGCGGTTGTGGCGCAGACCGCTACGTTCACCGTGCGGTGGTGTTGGCTGCTGACGGGATCGAGAAACGGCGATAATGGACGCCACAACTGCGATCACAAGCGGGAAAGCCCAGACGGGTACGGCCTCCGTAACGCGCGAGATCGCCTCTTGGGCGCTTGTTTCCAGGCCGGTGGTATCGGAGAGACCAAGGCTGCCGGTCAGGCTTGCGGTGCCGTCGTAGAGCAGGAAGAGGGCGCCGATGACGATGAACAGGGCGCCGGAGATGAGCGAGGTCGTGTGGATCTGAAACGGTCCGATTTGAAAGGCTTTTCCCCGAATCCATGAGCGCTGCCCTAGATGGAAGCGATCCCAGAACCATGCCAGCACGAAGAGCGGCAGTGCCATGCCCAGTGCGTACACGGCCAACAGGGCCCCGCCGAGGGTTTTGGATCCTTGGGTGGAGGCCATGGTCAGGATCGCTCCGAGTACCGGCCCCGAGCAGAATCCTGCAAGTCCGTATACCGCGCCAAGGGCGACTGTTGATAAATAACCGCCGCGGCCGGCGCCGCGGGATGCCGCCCAGGTTTGCAGGCGTGCGGTCAGTGGGAGGCGGAAGCCACCGCCGAGCAGCTGAACTACTCCCATGCCGATGATGATCCAGCCAGCGATCAGGATTAGTTGCCCGCGGTGGCCGTACATGAGCCTCGATGCTGCTGCTGTGCCTGTGCCCAACGGCACTAGTACGAGCGCAAGCCCGACGTAAAAGGCGGTCGTCCGGGCGAGCAGTGCGCGCCTGCTAGAGAATGCGTAAGCGAAGAACGATGGCAGCAGCAGGGCACTGCATGGTGACAACAACGACAGGGTGCCTGCGGCCAGTGCCGACAGCAAGCTGACGTTGTTCACTGTTGGTCCTTGGATGCCTGCTCGATCGTTTTCTCAAAGACGCTGAGTGGTTGGGCTCCGATTACCGGCGTTCCATTGATCACGAAAGCGGGCGTACCGCTGATCCCGAGTTTCTGGCCTTGCGTGAAGTCAGCTTTGACTGCCGTGGCGAGCTTCGGGTCGCGCATGTCGGCGCGAAGCTTGGTCCCGTCCAAACCGACTGAGGTGGCCAACGACACGATCCGGTCGGTGGTGAGCTCCCCGCTGTTGGGCGGTGCCTGATGTGTGTACAGCGCGTCGTGGAGCTTCCAAAAACCGCCCTGTTTGCTGGCGGCGCGCGCTGCCAGCGCCGCGGTGTACGACTCCTTGCCGAAGTAGGGGAAGTCACGCCATTCGATGCGTAGCACGCCTTTTTTGACGTACTTGTCAACGAGCTTCGTCTCGGTGGTGCGCGCGAATTGACCGCAGTAGGGGCACTGGAAGTCGGAGAATTCGACCATCACCACCGGGGCGTCTGCTTTGCCTTGAGCTAGCGGATCAGCGGTCTGCCGACGTGCGAGGTGGCGGAATTCCTTGGGTATGTCGCCCACTGATGCCGAGGCTGTTTGATTGCCTGCTGGCTTCGACGCGTGCGCCGAGTTGCCGGGTCGGGTGGCGATGAAGGCAACGACTGCGACCACGGCTGCTACGAAAGCCACGAACAGTGGGGTCATCACGTGACGCTGCGCTGAATCGGTATTGGCCTTACTCACTGGTGTCAGTTCCTTACGTCGTTGGTTGAGGCCGTTTGGGCCGGCACTGTGTCTGCGCGGTCAGACGGGCCCGCAGCGCCCACATCAGCAAGGCGATGGCCAGCAGCTGCAGGAACGGCTGTACCGGCTCGAAGAAACTGATCGCCCCGGCATACCCCAACGCCATCAACACGATCTTGTTGCACACGGGGCAACCAACAGCGAAGAAGGTCAGAAGGCCCGCCGCCGTCCCGTGCCGCACTGGCCGCGCGGCTGTTTCGGCCGATTCGGCTGCTGACGGCGACGCGACGTATGTCGCCGTCAGCAGCCCCATCAAGAGGCTCGACACCAGCAGCGCCGGCCACGCCCACCATTGCGGCGGTACGTCTCGGCGGAACAAGGGGTTCGGGAGTAGGTCGGTGGGGATGGCAACAACTACGACTGCCACGACCGTCACGGCACCGGTAATGCCCCACTGCCTCGGAGCCCAGTGTCGGATCGCTGCCAGAGCCTGGACCATGTCGCTCAGACCCCTTGAGCGGTTCGCTCAAGGGGCAGACCGGCCAAGCGCCATTCGAGGATCCCGTCCTCCAGGCGTTTGGCCTCTCGGCCGGCGGCTGTCAACAGTGCGACGGCATCGTGTGCCAGCAGGCAGTAGGCGCCGCGACAGTACGCAATGAGGTTTCCTGCGGGTAGCTGCTGCAGTGACCCGGAGAACTTCTCCAGCGGCATCGACACCGCACCGGGTAGATGGGCTTGTTCGAACTCCTCCGACGGCCGGATATCCAGCAGCGTGGTCTGCGGGGCGCCCAAGACCTCCATCAGCTCGGCACGAGTGATCACTTCCGGTCCGTCGTCGCCCGCACCCAGGTAGGCCCGACGCGCCACCGTCACATCAGGTGAGTGCGTACGTGCCACCACGCCCAGCGCTGCGAACAGGTCTGCCACGTCTTCCCCGGCAAGCCGGTAGATGACGCGTGTGCCATCCCGTCGTGAACCGACCAACCGCGATGCCCGCAGAATCTGCAGATGAGCCGACACGGTGCTCAGCCTCTGATCAAGAGCCCGCGCGATCTCCTCCACCGAATGCGGGCTCTGCGCCAACAGCTCAATGATCTCTAACCGGCGGGGACTGCCGAACGCCTTCCCAACCACCGACAGCTCTTCGAACAGCCGTATCCGCGAACCCACTGCATCCTCCATAAATATCTGGAATACTGGAAGTATGTCAGGTGGCTAAGCCGTTGGCAAGCCTAAGGCCGCCTCAGGCACTTGCCGGGCCCCGGCATGTGCAGCACTTGCACCTCAGTGCGGGGTGAGGACAGCGGGTGCGCCGCGCGACGCGCGCAGGTAGGTTCGAACGAGGTCCGCAAAGGAGTTCAGATGAAAGTTGAAACAAAGATCTTTTTGCTACTGGCGGTCTATGGACTCGCCGTGGGGACGATCTATGGCACGTTCAGTCATTGGAGCGAACCTGTCGGTGCCGTCGCTTTCTATCTGACCGGTCTGGCCTGTCTGCTGATCAGTAGTTTCCTGTGGTGGACCGGTCGCAAGATCGACTCCCGGCCGGACGATGATCCGTCCGGCGAGCAGGGCGACGTGGAGGGCGATTATGGATTCTTCAGCCCGCACTCATGGTGGCCGTTGTTCTTGGCCGCATCGCTTGCCGTCATCGCCTTGGGGCTTGCGGTGGGATGGTGGCTGGTGATGCTTGCCGTCCCGTTTGTGGCGCTGGCTGCGATTGGCTGGGTCTTTGAATACTTTCACGGAGAACACTCTTTATGAGTGCTTGAACGGGTGCGTCTTGCATCGCGATGCCGGGTTATATGCGCCTATTGGAGTGTCGAACTCAGCCTGCTTGTGATCGCTGGCCGATCAGAAGTCAGATTGGATCTGAGGCAAGCCGGTCATGCTTCAGTTGATCGGTGCACCGCAATGCGGTACCCGGTTCGCGCGTCGAAGTCGGCCATCATGCTGAATCGATCGGCGCGCACGATGGTTTGTCGCCATTCGGTGGGTTGATTGTGTGAGATCCCGAGTCTGTCGATGCAAAAGACGGCTTCTGAGGGTGGGATGTGTAACAGTTCGCGAACGTGCGCCGCGGGGACGGCTGCCCGTAGTTGCTCCTGGCCGCTGGTGAGCCGGATGCCGCACCGGTGGTCGAGTTCGTCGTACAGGCTTGTGTTGTGCCAGTCGACGTGCAGCAGCGGCCGCGCCACATCGGCCGGCAGCCAGACGTCGTCGAGAGCGAGCGGTTCGTCACCGGCCAGGCGAAGCCGGGCTAGGTGAAGCAAGGAGCTGTCGAGGTCCAGGCCGAGGCGGTCGGCGATATGGGCGTCGGTGGTGATGGCAAGCGCGCGAACGACACTGTGTTGGCTGATGCCGGCAGCACGGACCGACTCGAAGAGGCTGTATAGGGCGCCGACTGGTTGTTCGATCTCAGTGGGCGTCGCCAGGTGCGGTGACCTGCCGCGCTCGGCGGTGACGATGCCGTCCTCACGCAACTGGCGCAGAGCCTGCCGGACTGTTTGCCGGCTGACGCCATAGTGCTGTTGGAGTTCGGACTCGGCCGGAAAAGCGCCGGTGAATTCTCCCTCGGCGATGCGCTGGGAGAGGTCTTCGCGGATCTGGCGCCACAGTGGCGCGCGGCCGGAGCGATCGATAGCAGGCATCTTCCTGATTGCTTTCCGTTGCGAGTCCTGGTCGTTCACAACCGTAGGTACGCGGCGCCGTCCCACTGGCGACGCGCCAGTTCCGCCACCCCCGAGGGCACCACGGACACACCACTGATCAGGTCCGATGCAGTTAATCCTCTGCTGCGCATCGTGTTGGCACAAGCCAGCACCCGCACGCCGTGGGCCAGCAACTGCCGGACTCGGGAGGTTCGCAACGCGGCCGCCTCAGGCACTTGTTGCGACAGCGCCATATCAATCCCCGCGCCCACTGCGACCACGTCGATCACTGCGTCCGGGGCAGCGGCGTGCAGATTCTCAACCTGACGGGTCATCGCCGCGATATCGGCGGTGCCGGCGTGCACCACCACGGACTTCTCGCGCTGATCTTGTGGCCCTGACGACATACCATTAATGTACGTACATATGAAGCAAGGGCGCAATCTGCCGCTGGCTCACGTCGCAAGAGCCGGCCTCGAGCAGGCTGGACGGACACGCGCAGCGATCGAAAGAAGGTTGGCATGACGGTGCATATCACTCAGATCGAGACTCCTGAGCTGGGGAACCGCAGCTATGTGGTGGATGACGGGCGTGTCGCGGTGGTCATCGACCCGCAACGGGATCTGGACCGCGTCGAGGAGGTCTTGGCGGACCGCGACGTCGCGGTGGCTGCAGTCGCCGAAACACACATGCACAACGACTATGTCACCGGCGGGTACGTGCTTGCGCAACGTCACCAGGCGCCCTATGTAGTCAATGCCGCCGACCCGGTCAATTTTGACCGGCGCGCCGTTGCTGACGGCGACGTGCTGGTGGTTGGTGGGATGCGCGTGCAGGCTGTTGCGACCCCCGGGCACACCGACACTCACTTGTCCTATGTGATTACCGATGCAGACGACGAGGCTGCCACGCCAGCGGTTTTCACGGGCGGGTCATTGCTGTTCGGCAGCGTGGGACGCACCGATCTGGTCGATCCTGATCGAACCGAAGAACTAACGCACGCGCAGTACCGTTCCGCCCGGCGACTGGCGGACCTGTTGCCCGAAGACGCCGCGGTGTATCCGACGCACGGCTTCGGTAGCTTCTGCTCCTCCGGCGCCACAACGGGCGCCGATGCCAGCACCATCGGTACCGAGCGGCGCACCAACGATGCCTTGACCAACCCGGACGAAGACGACTTCGTGCGCAGGCTGGTCGCCGGGTTGACGGCATATCCCGCCTACTACGCCCACATGGGCCCGTTGAATCAGCAGGGCCCCGGCGCAGCAGACTTGGGTTCTCCCCTGCCAGTCGAGGCAGAGGAGCTGACCCGGCGGCTGACCGCCGGAGAGTGGGTCGTCGACCTACGGGACCGGCGCGCGTACGCAGCCGATCACATGGCCGGCAGCGTCGGCATCGAGTTGGGCCAACAGTTCTCCACCTACCTGGGGTGGCTGGCACCGTGGGGTGCCCCCCTCACCCTGATCGGCAAGTCGCAAGAACAGATCGCGGATGCCCAACGCCAGCTCGTCCGGATCGGAATTGATCAGCTCGCCGGTGCCGCTGCAGGCGACCTGGATGAGATCGCAGGTACTGCCGACCGGGCGCAGTACCCCCGGGTGACGTTCGCCAACCTCAGCGCCAAAGCACCGCAGGACATCGTGCTGGACGTGCGCCGTGCCGATGAACGCACCGGCGGCTACATCGCCGGCTCTGCGCACGTTCCCCTCCACCGATTGCTCCTTGACCTGCCGCAGCTACCCGCCGGCCGGTTGTGGGTGCACTGCCGCTCGGGATACCGGGCCTCCATCGCCGCCAGCTTGCTAGACCGTGCCGGACGAGACGTGGTCCTCATCGACGACGACTTCGACGATGCCGCACAACAAGGCGTCGAGATCGTGCACGACCACGGGCACTGACAACGCACCACCATCAACAGGCCATGGAGGCCAGCCATGAATGCACACACCACACACCACCGCGTCGCTGTCGTCGGCGGCGGAACGGCCGGGATCAGCGTCGCCGCCCGCCTGCTGCACCACGGCATCAACGACGTCGCGGTGATTGACCCGGCGGTCACGCACTACTACCAGCCGCTGTGGACACTGGTCGGCGGTGGTCGAGCACCGATGGACGAGTCCGGCAGGCCAGAAGCATCGGTAATGCCGAAGAAAGCGACCTGGGTGCAGCAAGCAGCCACCGGATTCGACCCCGACAACCGGAAAATCGCGCTGCAAGACGCCAGCACCATCGAGTACGACGCCTTGGTGGTCTGCCCCGGTATCCAGCTAGATTGGGACGGCGTTCCCGGCATGGCCGAGGCGTTGAACACCCCATACGTGTCCAGCAACTACTCGCCCGCACACGCACCCAAAACCTGGGAGCTGATCCGTAACCTGCGTTCCGGCACCGCGATCTTCACAATGCCGTCCAAGCCAATCAAATGCGCTGGCGCACCACAGAAAATCGCCTACCTCGCCGCGGACTACTGGCGCGAGCAGGGCGTGCTGTCCGATATCCGCGTCGTGCTGGTGCTGCCCACACCAGGAATGTTCGGGGTGAAAGTGTTCTCCGACGAACTCGAACGCGTCGCGGCCCGGTACGGCATTGAAGTCCGCACTCAGTCCGAACTGACCGGTGTGGATCCCCAGGCCCGGCAAGCTGTCATCAGCGACCACGACGCCGGCACCGACGAGACCCTGACCTACGACCTGCTGCACCTCGTACCACCCCAGTCCGCGCCCGACTGGGTCAAAGCCTCACCGCTGGCCGGACCCGACGACCCGGCCGGGTACGTGCAGGTCGACAAAGAAACCATGCAGCACACCCGGTACCCCGAGGTCTTCTCACTCGGCGACGCCGGATCGACCCCGAACTCCAAAACGGGTGCCGCCATTCGCAAGCAGGCGCCCGTCGTCGCGGACAATGTGCGCAAGATCCTGCGCGGTGACACACCAGCCAGCCGATACGACGGGTACGCATCCTGCCCGCTGACCACATCCCGGCACACCATGCTCCTGGCCGAATTTGACTACACGATGCAACCCGCGCCGACCTTCAAATTCATCGACACCACCAAAGAACGCCGCGACATGTGGTACCTCAAACGGTACGGACTGCCGGCGATGTACTGGAACGCGATGCTCAAAGGCCGTGCCTAACCCGGCCCGCCAACGGCCACACCCACCGGCACCCACCCCACCCCGCGGCCACAGCAGCATGCCGGGAATCACGACACGACAGTCTCGCGCCCGCATCGGGCTGAGACTATGCGCGGCGATCCTGATTGCCGGGGTCTTGTCAGGGCTTGCCGGAGTGGCCCTGACGTTCTTGCTGCACCTCATCGAACGGTGCGCCTACGGGTACGGCCACGGATCGTTCCTGACCGGGGTACACGCCACGCCGTGGTGGCGCCGCGTCGCCGCCACCACCGGCGGAGGACTGCTCGCCGGCACCGGGTGGTGGCTACTGCGCCGCCGCCGGAACGTGCCCTCCCTGAACGACCTGGTTCATAAGCCCGCCGCGTCACAACGAATCGGCACGGTCCTGGCGGATGCCCTACTGCAGGTGCTGATCGTCGGATCCGGCGCCTCCATAGGCCGCGAAGGAGCGCCTCGGCAAAGCGCTGCCGTGCTCGCCGCGACTGCCACCCGCCGCCTTCGGCTAGCCGACATCGACCAGCAAGCCCTCATCGCAGGTGCCGCCGGCGCCGGGCTATCCGCCGTCTACAACACACCCATCGCCGGCGCAGTATTCGCCCTCGAAATCATCCTGCGCACGCGACGACCGCGCACAATCGCAATCACCGTGGGAGTGTCCCTCACCGGGACCAGCATCCTGTGGCTCATCCACGGCACCGGCCCCACCTACCGATTGCCGCCCATGACATCCGGCTGGGCCCCGGTAGCGGTCTGGTCCGTCATCGCCATCGTCCCGTGCCTCATACTCGGGCGAGCGTTCACCCGCCTCACCCACGCCGCCCGCAGACACCCCACGGCAGCTACACCCCGGCTGATCCTGTCGCTAGGCGCAACCGGGATAGCGCTCGGCGTCGCCGGATGGTGGGCACCGGAGCTCTTCGGCAACGGGAAAGCAGTCATCGACGCGATCGCCGACGGCAATCGTTCGCTGGCCCTGCTCACGACGCTCATCGTCCTCAAACCGGTCGCCACCGCCGGATACCTACGCGCTGGAGCAACAGGTGGCCTACTCACCCCATCCCTGGCCACCGGCGCCGCCATGGGGGCGGTTGTCGCGATCGTCCTGCACAACGCCGGATTCCCCGTCGACGTCCCCAGCTTCGCCCTCATCGCCGCGGTCGGGTGCTTAGCCACCACTCAGAAAGCCCCGCTCTTCGCCGCCATGTTCACCTTCGAACTAGCACACCCCGCAGTCTGGGAACTGGCCTGCTTCGTGATCACCGCCCTCGGCGCCAGCTACCTCAACAACAAAAGAGCGCTGCCCCGACCCAGTCGGCGATCGCAGCGCAACCGGCCCAAAAAGGCGCATCCGAAGGACGGGTCATACACGGAGTCCTAGCCCTGATCTGCGTCCTCTTGAGCGCGCCTTCTTCCACAGCCCGCGCCGGGCGAAGAGGCCCGGGGCGGGTGCTGTGGGATATCCCGCAATGCCTGCCCGATGCAGTTGCGTCGATCGATAGAACCTGGCCAGCCCTGTGCGGAACAGCCCCGGCGCAGGACAAGCCACGCCTATCACCCATGACCCTCATCGATATGCTGCTGACGGCCGGACCAGCAAGAACGCCCAAGGCGGTCGCGGCGAGTACGGATACCATCCGGTCCATCCAGATCCGCATCCACGCCCTGTGCTCATCGCCTGCGCCCAAGGCGCACGTGTCGGCGTATTCGATCAGCTCACCAGCATGCACGGCCACCATGCTGACCGAGGGCACTGACACCTCACGTAGTGGGTCACGCGCTGCGGTACGCCGGCCGAGCAGACCCTTCGACGGAGACCAACCGTTCGTCGGAAGGTGCCTCTACGCGGGAGCGATCACTGCCTCGGGGAGCGGCGAACTACCCGCGACGCATAACACGGCCTCGACCACCGGACGAGGCACGCCCTCACGCCATCGGTCGCGTTCCGCTGCGGGCAGCTCCGACCATGACGGCGGGTGCGGCAACACATCACCGAACCCGCACGACGTCTCGTACATCGCCCGCGCCGCCGCTTCGACCGCCGCAGCGAACACCCGACCGTGGACCGTGGAAGTTGCGGAGCCCGGTACCGGTACGCCGGCATCGTGTCCTGTCATTGCTTTCCCTCCTGGCTGATCGTGCACGTCGCCCACTGGCCGCGGCGGGCACGCTGCGCCTCCCTTTGCGCGGCAACATACTGTGCGCGGCGCGACTCCGGGGCTGCCGAGCGTGGGTGATATTCCGACGCCCTACCTGCCTGGATCATCGCCAGTCCGATATCGCGGCCGTCGAGAGTGACGTAACGCAACAGGCGCCCGTACCGATCTACAGTGTCGCTGCCCGGGCCGGGCGACAATGTGACGGTGTGGCGCCAGATCATTCGATCCAGCGCGGTCCGCGCATCCTCTCCCCCGCACTGCTCCGGCACGGAGCCGTGTCCGGTCTCGGGCGCATTCGTCCTTCTCTAGGCTGTTCGGAATTGTCGGTTCCAACCCAGCTGGAGGGACGTGTATGCCTGCGCACTCAACGAGTTGGACGGTGGTGTTCTACGACTTCACCGCGCCCCCAGCCGAGGTCGACTGCGTGCCGGGGTTCGGCGACTTGAACACGCGCGCAGTCGAGAACGGTGCCCGGCACGGCACACCGGCCTTGGTGGGGCCGGGAGGTCGGCCCGATCCGCGAATCAACCTGTTCTTCCGAACCGGGCGGATGACGTCGGCCCGGCCGACGACGTGGCGACGGTATGCGTACGCACTCGTGGTCTGGCTGGAGTTCCTCCACCTGTCCGGGCGAAGCTGGGACGAAGCGACGCCTGGAGATGTGGAGGCGTTCAAGGAGTGGCGGCTGTCGTCAATGGACAATGCCGGACCGGTGCAGCCGACGAGCTTCGATACCGACCGGGCCGCGCTGAACAGCTTCTATCTGTGGGCTGGTCAACGGTACGGGGTTGGTAATCCTGTCGCGATCACGAGTTCGAGATCGTCGCATCACGGGCTTCATCGGACGTGGATGGGTTCAGCGCCTGGCGTGGGCCGTGACCCGTTGCGGCCAGCGAGTTCATCGCGGCGGCAGGTCAAGTGGATGCTGCGGTCGGCGTTCGAGCAATGGCGAAACATCGGGTTGTGTGGCTACGGCTTCGATGGGGTGCGTCGTACGGGGTGGCGTGGCATGAATGAGGACCGCGACGCCGCCTTCGTGGACGGCCTGTACGGGACGGGGCTGCGTCTGGCGGAGTGGGCCAGTGTGCTCGATATCGAGATTCCCGAACCGGGCTCAAGCCGGTTCGCGGCGGCACGGCTGGCGGCCGCGTGCATCAAGGGCGGCCGGGCGGGCAGGTCGTACCGGATCCCACGCAGCGTGCTGCACGCGATCGCCGCGTACACCGACCCGGTCGAGGGCTCTCGTGCCGAGGCGGTACGCCGCGCGCAGCGGGCTGGCCGGTACGAGCGGCTCCCGGCTATTCAGGTAGTCGACGACTATCGCCCTGCAAGCCGTCGAATCCTGATCGAGGGCGCTGCTCACTCGGTGTCGCTGGACGCGTTGGGGATCGACGAGCGGCGGCTGCTGTTTCGCCAGGCCCCACAGGGGCTCGTGCCACTGTGGCTGTGGCTCGCACCGAACGGGATGCCGAAGAAGCCTTACGGGTGGGAGGACACCTTCGACGCGGCCAACCAGCGCATCGCCCGAATATGGGCGGAACGCCCCGGCGGCGGCCTGGCCGCCGACTGCCCGCTGTGGGCACGGCCACACATGTTGCGGCACTCGTTCTGCTTGAAGTGGTACTCGATCTTGTCGGCGGTGTGGCGCTGCCGTGTGGACGGTTTGTCCGAGGAGGAAACCCGGGATCTACGCGACCAACTGGGTGACATCTGGTTCCAGCTGGCCACGTTGATGGGTCACGCTCACCCAATGACCACCCGGAACATCTACCTGGAACCCTTCACTGGTCTTGAGATCGACTACCTGATGGGGTTGCTGGACCAGGAGGAGACTGCCGGCGTCGACGCACTGCTCCGGACGCTGGCACGCGAAGGTGGGCGCACTCTGCAACCAGTACCTGCCCCGGCGGATACGAGCGGGGCCACCGGGGCTCAGGTCGTGGAGCGGTGAGTTCGGGGCCCCGTGGCGGGCAGCGTGCCACCCATCCGGCCACCGGCTGGATGGCGAAGCCGCGATTGCAGCCGGACGGGATGAGCGTGCTGTTTCTGGAGGAGTCCAGCGGACGCAGCACTGTCTTCGATTTCGCTGGTTTGTCGGTCTCTGAGGATATCCGCCGGTGGCTGGCTGCCGCGGTTGCCCGCCAGATCACTGCCCGGTCGAGCGTCAAACGCTTGCAGACGGCACGCTCGCTGGTCGATGCAGCACGTCACTTCGCTGTGGTGCTGTCGCAGCATCCCGTCCCGGCCCAGTGCCCGGCGGACATTGTCGGCGATCATTTCGCGGCGTTCCGACGCCGTTACGAGCACCTGAAACCGCGCACCGTTGCTGGCTACGTCGAAACCCTGCGCCGGCTGCTGCACGAGGACGACCGGTTGAGCCCGAGCGCGCGCCAGGGTCTGGCGGCGATCCGGGTGCGTGGGATGAGTCGTCGAGAGACCACCCGACAGACCTACACCGATGCGCAGTGGCAGGTGATCATGACCGCGCTGCGACGTGAAGTGCGCACCGCGAGGGACCGCATCTATGGTGCACGGCGGCTGTTGGCCGACTACCGTGCCGGCGACCTCCCGGCGGGAAGCGAGCACCTTCTCCTGGGCGAGCTACTGGACGGGTTCGACCGCACCGGCCAGCTGCCCCGTAAGGCCAACACGTGCGGCACTCCCGAGGTCGCCCGGTGCGGGGGCTTGGTGACGGTGGCGGGCATGCTCTGCCTGTCGCCGCACGAGTTGGCGGCGTTCGCATTGCTGTTGGTCACGTTGACCGGCCAGAACTATGGCACCATCGCGACCTGGCCGGCGGCACACTTCCGGCCCGACGGGGGTCTGACTGAGGACGGCGTTGCCTTGGTCGAGGCGTGCAAGCCGCGGCGTGGCCCCGAGCACGAGCACATGATCGTTGCCCTGGAAGACCTACTCACCGTCGATGACCCCGAGCATCGGTGGTCTCGGTCCCCGCTGCGCGTCTACCAGCTGTTGCTGAACCTGACCGGCATGGCTCGACGCCATGCCGGGACCGACAAACTGTTCGCCGGCCGGCTCGCGAAGACAACCGCTGCGGCCACGAGCCCGTGGATCACAACCCTTCGTATCCAGCACGGGCAACGGTGGGCCGAGGCCCGGGGATTTCCGACCGTTGCTGCGGCCGAACCCGGCGGGACACCGGTTGTTTCCGCACGATGTTTGCGATTGACCGCGATCGAGCGTCGTCGGCGGCCCGTTGCACACACCGCCACCACGATGCGCGACATCTACCTCATGCCCCACCCGGTCGTGCAGGATCAAAGCCGCACCGTGATCGCCGCAGCCCTGGAAGCCGAGGTCACCAAGGCCCGCGATCATTTCCGCGTCCCGGTCTTCACCCAGGCTTTCGTGGACCTGGCCCGCCGGGACCCACGGGCCGCCGCCGACCAAGCTGGCGTCGAGCCGGACCAGTTGGCTGGCATGGTGGGCGGAGCCCAGGACACGGTGCTGGCGTCCTGCCGGGATCATCGCGACAGCCCCTACGACCCCGCGGGGACCGTGTGCTCGGCATCCTTCCTGACTTGTTTGGACTGCAGCAACGCCCGGGCTCTGCCGCGCCAGTTGCCGATCCAGATGGCCGCGATCGACGCGCTCCAAGACCTGCGCCGCCATACGCCGCCGACACTGTGGGCGCGTCGATACGGGCCACGGCTGCAGCAACTGCACGACATCATCAACGCGTTTCAGCCCGCAGAGATCGACCACGCTAGGCGCGCCATTACCGCTCAGCATCGACAGCGCATCAGCGACCTTCTGGAGGGACGATGGGACTTGCAGTAGCCCGCACCGGCTCAGACCTTGCCGAGGTGTCGATCCTCCACCGGCACACCATCCGCCCGGGTACCCCGCCCGAGAAGCTGTCGTCGTTCGGCGACATGGTCTGGCACCTGGGCCCTGCCCATCCCGACGCGCACGTGAAGATCGCGGCGATCTACTGGCGACGTTGGCCCGCGGAACTGGTCGAGGATTTCAAGACCGTGGTGCTGGCCTTCTTGACCGAACCGACCCCGCGGACGGTCACCGTCACCAGCGGCGGGGAACTCATGGGTATTGGCACCCTGAGCTTCCGGCTACAGACGCTGCGCGTGTTTGCTACCTGGATGAGCCAGCAGCACCTGAGCAGCCTGGGCGAGGTCACCGACCAGCAGCTGGACCGGTACCGCCAGCACGTCCTGGGACTGGAGACCAGCAACCGGCGAAACGGGACCTGTTCATCGGGGTCCTTGCCATGTGGTCCTACCGTGACCGCCTGCCATCACGCTGCCGCATCGGATCGGCAACCGTTCCCTGGGGTGGGACCACTCCGGCTCGGATGGCCAATGCGCCTGCCCGGGCGGCGGGCCAAGAGAACACGACTCCCCGGATCGCCTCCGCGACCATGGAGGCGTTGCTGTCCTGGTGTTTGCGGATGGTCGACACCATCGGCCCGGACATCGTGGCGGCACGCGACGAACTCGACCGGTACGAAGCTGGAACACACCCTGACCAGGACGCCTACCACGGGCTATCGTCACGGCAACGCGTCACCCGATTCGCTGCACTGACCGCCGAGCACAGGAACGCGCTGCCGGGCCAACTGAGCAGTGACGGCCAGTCCGCGATCAACTGGGCTCAAATCGCGATACGCCTGAACCTGACCAACCACCAAGTCCACCCGCACCTTCGCGATCCCGTCCTCGACCGCGACCTACCAGTCGCTGCCGGCAGTTTCGTCGGCACCATCACCGGCCGGATCGACGACCAACCATGGCGACAACAGCCGATCACCACGCAGGAACTATCAGCGCTGATGAAGTGCCTCTCCGCGGCATGCTTCGTCGTCATCAGCTACCTATCCGGCATGCGCCCCGGCGAGACGCTCAACCTGCGCCGCGGCTGCGCGAGCCAACACCCAGACACCGGGCAACTGCTCGTCAACGGACGCTACGGCAAAGGCCACGGTCGTGCACCCCGCCCCGAAGACGGCGAGCACGATCCGTGGGCTCGGGCATGGGTCGTCGTGCGGCCCGTTCACCAAGCCATTGAAATCCTGGAACAGTTGTCAGAGTCTCCGTTCCTGTTCCCTGCCAGCCTCACCGGCGCACACGTCAGGCGACCTGCCGATCACAACGCGCGACGCACCGGCGATATGACCCATGACCTGCAGCGCCTCATCGACTGGGTCAACACCACCTTCGCCCGCACCGATGGCAAGCCGCTGATACCGACGGACCCGAACGGGCGCATCTACCCCTCGAGGTTCCGCCGCACCCTGGCCTACTTCATCGTCCGCCGCCCCCGCGGGTTGATCGCCGCAGCACTGCAATACGGGCACGTGTCCACCACCGTCACCCTCAGCTACAGCGGCAAAGCCGACACCGGCTGGCAGGACGACGTCGCCGTCGAAAGACTGGAAGCCATCCTCGAGCAAAACGAGCAGGACCACCTGCTCCTGGCCGAAGGCGAGTCGGTCAGCGGTCCCGCCGCCACCGCCTACCAAGACCAGATCCAGCAAACCCACCGGTTCGCCGGCCGCTCCGTCAACCGGGTGCGCAACGTCGAACGCCTGCTGGCCCAGGTGGACCCGAACATCCACCACGGCGACGCCATGACCTGCGTCTACCGTCCCGAGACTGCAGCCTGCCGCACTGCAAGAGTCAACGAAGGGCTCCCAGTCGACGACGGACCCTTGGAAGCCGAATGCCAATCCGGATGCTTGAACCTCGCCTACACCGACCGCGACATCCAGCTGCTGCGCGAACGCGTCAGTACCTTGGATGCCGGTGCTGAGGACCCGCTGGCACCAGAACCCCTCCGCGACCGCACTCGTGCTCAGGCCAGTCAGGCACGAAGCGTGATCGCCAGGCACGAGACCACCACAACAACAGACGCAACGTCGTGAGCCGCCGCAAACGGGACCTGGAAACGGAACGCCGCGACCTGACCGCGGCCGCGCAACGCCTACTGGACGGCACACCCCTTCGATCCACCAGCGGACGACTCACCAGCACAGAACTCATCACCGAATCGGGGCTCCGGCGCGATGTCGTCTACGGCGACCACAAGAACCTCGTCGACGACTTTCAGACCCGTGCCAAAGCTCAGCATCAGACACCAGCATCCATCGCGCAGGTTGCCGACGAAAACCGTGCGCTCAAGACTGAAAACGCTGACCTGCGAAGACAACTCGACGCCGGACGGCAGACCACCACGACTCTCGTCAAAGTCGCTACTGAGCTCTCCCTCGAGCTTCAGCAAGCACGTGCCGAGATCGCCCAGCTACGACAGGTCCAGCGCCTGCCAAAGCCACAGACCGCGCCTAGCAAGTAGCTCGGCGTCCTTCATCACCGACGACGCAGTACGTACCTGCTATCGGATTAACAGTCGACTCCTTGGCGCTGAGGCCTCTACACCAGATTGGGAGACGCACCAACGCCATCTCGGCGCACTGCGAAGAGTGCTCAATAGTAGCGAACGAATAGATGGTCCGTCTGCCCAGACCACGAGAGATTGAATTTCCAGCACCCCGGGCGCGGCATCGTGACGTAGGACGGTCCAGGACCATCAGTCAACACGCGGGTTACTTCCATACCGCTCTTCTGGTCCACAGCTTTAATCCGAAGTGGCCCGCTCCCTGACGACCGAGCGATCCACAGAATCTTATTCGCCCGGTCCGGATCGGACTTCGCACCTCCTTGTAAAGGCCACCCGAAGGGGACCGCCACAATCCGACCTTGACTCCCTGTCAAGTGCGCCCGCGGCGCACTTGGAGTGCTCATCACAGCGCCCGCCCACTGCGGGAGGACCGATTTTGAGGGTGCCTGACATCCTCGCGACCCCGCTGCCTCAGCCTCGTGCGTCGAGCGCGTCTCCACAGCGCTCGAAATGGACGAACCCCCAGTGTTCCCAGGGTGATTCGCCTCACTGCTCGAGCAACCACTTAATGTCATTGCGATGGCGGCGACCGCCACGCTGCCAGCCTTAACCGCTCGTCGATCCATCCTCGCACCTCCTCCTCCACCAGCCATCCAACCACAGCGAAGTCTTGACATCCGTCAACGTAAGAGTAGCTTGACAGCAAGAACACAGTCCTTGCCAACGAGCTCATCACAGCTCACCGACGGGGGTTTGTCCGTTGCTGGGGAGGAAGCAATGGCTTGGAGGTTCGTCGAACTCGTCTTAACGGTTTTCGTTGTCGTTGTATTGGTGCGAGCCAGCGTTTCAAAACTGGCGTCACCTGGACCCGTAGTCCGTTCCGTAAACGAGCTATTTCCAAATATCGACGTGCAGAGATGGGCGATATTCGCGCTCGTCGCGCTCGAGCTGGCAACAGCTTTTTCGGCAGCATTCCGCGGCTTCACTGTGCTCGTGGAGCTAGTCGGTCTAGCTGCCCTCGGTTCGCTATTCATCATCGCTGGGACGCTGGGTGCAATACGTGGATCCGAGGAGCCATGCGGTTGTTTTGGAGCAGCAAGCGCCAGTTCATTAGGCTGGCGTAACACCGCATTCGGCGTCGCACTCCTCATCTATGGCCTCTTTCAGGCATGCGCACCTATCGACTATGCCGCACGCGTTGCAGTAGTCGCATGCTTAGCATCAATATCGCTCGTTTGTCTGGCGGCACAGAGCGAGCGATACGTGGCACTGTCCGTCTTTCAAACGATATCCCAGAGATTCGAACGGATCCGAACATGACCGTTGTGACCACACTCCTGACCGCGGCCGTATTTATTCTCGCGATTGCGGTGACCCTCTTGTTCGCGATGATTGGAGAACTTTCATCTAGGGAATCTGGCCCATCCGCTGCCACCGAATCATCTGACTGGGTCGAGCCAATACCGGATTTCAGGCGGGACTTAACTGATATCGGTTGGCCTCCAGAACTCCGTGACACCGCGACAACAGGACTCATAATCGTCCTCAGTTCCATTTGCAGCACGTGCAGCGCTGTCGCGAGGTCCCTTAACGACGATGCGCACTTTGTTGCCGACAACAACGTCCACATTGTTGTATCGACCGCCACCTCCAGTATCGGGCAGGACTTTATCGATGCTTACAATCTATCCAACTTGCGGCCGTATCTTGATGTCGGCGGCAACTGGGTAGTCGGATCCCTCGGCATCAACTCCAGTCCTTCCGCGGTGTACATCCAAGACGGACTCGTGCGCAGTGCCTACAATTTTGGATCCATAGATGCTCTTGAATCTCGAATACTCGAAGACCGCGAACGACTACGCGCTCTTCGCTCAACGCTTGATTCAAAGGGTTTGGAAAATGAGGAACGAGTGAAGGAGCAGGCATGATGTTCAGGAAACAGCAGCAAACAGGCCCCGCCTGCGACCGAGCTTCTTCTGAAAAGAAGGTTCGCAGGCGTCCACTCTTGAAGAGCATCGGAGCGACAGGTATCGCAACGTCTGCAGCAATTATCGCCGGCACGGCCAACGCGACCGAAGCGTCAGCAGCGCCAGCGTGCTGCAGCCTCGCGCATCCGTCAGGACCGAATCACGTCAGCTACTCCTACTGCTTCGCGCACCAGGACTATATCTGGTATTGCTCGACAAGTGGTGGTGTCCACTGCTCCTGTTGTGAAACGAAGAACAACGCAAAGTCGGCGGCCGACTGCAGATACAACTAAGAGAAAGTAACCATGACGGAGCCTTCCGTAGCTAACGGCGACAGAATCATTCACGAAGACGGTCGCGGACAGATTGTTGTCACACGGTTCGAATGTCCGAACGCGTACTCGTTCGCATTGATTCGCCTACTTCATTACGCGGTTCGACGCCAGGCGAAGAAGCGTGCTCTCGCATTTCGAGGAGTCGCGGTAATTTCATCCTGGCGAACCAAGACGATGATGAGTATTACTGTGTGGGATTCACTGCAGGGAATCTACGACATGGGTCAAGTTAGCAAGCATGTCGCGGCTTCGCGGGTACCGTCGAAGTTGCGCGCCCAGACAAAGTGCGGGATATATACCTATCGCGGAGAGTGGAAGACCATCATGTTCGATGCTCCTCATGCGATACCCGAAGAACCGGAACCCATCCGGCCTCTTTAAGAATTTGAGTACTATTAGATAGGGGAAAGATGATGTGGACACCACCAATAGACAGAGGATTCGCGTTCGTCCACGACTCCATCGATGGTAGCCATGACGTCATAGTGGCGTTGACGGTTGGAGGTGGCGGCGAAGCCAAGAACGTCGTAGCGAAATACTCTGACAGACCATCCGTGGACATCGGGGGTTCCGTAGAGATGCTTGATTTGGGACGCGGGGTGCAACGCACCAAGAATGCGGTCTTTGTTCATGGCAAGCTGAATGACAGAAACGTCTACGTGCGATCCGCGGACTGACATTTTGATCCCATGGCGATACTTATCTTCTGTCTCGCGGGCGTAGGTGCCGTGCTTCAGATGTTTTCTCCTTGAGGACAGTCCATGGCCGGGGTCGCCGGCCCTATGCTTCGGCGGAGTAGATCGGATGGCACACGTTTCTTGACGGGGCTCTTTGTTGGTTGGCTAACCGCCGCTATTGCTGTAGGTTATGCGCTCGACAAATTTGGGCATGTCCTAGAGGACGCAATTGGGGTTGAGTCGCGCCTTGCGATCACGGTGGGAATCTTGTTGCTTCTTGGGATGGCCGATACTTACGGTCGTACGCCTCACATTTGGCGGCAAGTGCCTCAAGCGCTGATACGTGTGCTGCGCCCGGGTCGGTTGGGACTCCGCTGGGGTGTCGACCTCGGCTTGCTCGTGACGACCCAGAAGACAACTTCTCTGTTGTGGGCAGCACTCATCGCGTTAACGTTGCTGGATCCAACATATGCGATGGTCATTCTGGTAGAAGTGGCTACTGTTTCAATGGTTGCGATTACTATCCGAAGCATCAGATATTCGGTGTGCGCACTCCCACAGCTTGGAGATGGAGAAAGATGGTGGTTTCGGACTATGCGCTACGCGTCTGGATTCTCCATCATCCTGTGCGGGCTCGTTTTGCCTGTCCTGTTGTGACAACAATAGGAGCTCCAAGGGCATCTCCTGTTCGAAGTACGCGTATGGCCTTGCAAGTAACCAAGTACGAACGGGTGATTACATTGAGCATTTGGAAGCGAAATCGGAACGCCGTCGGCGACCGCAGTGGATCCTACAGGGAAAAGCTCCGCAGACGCCCTCTCATACAGAGCATCGCCGCGACAGGAATAGCAACGTCTGCGGCCATCATTGGCGGTACAGCTGGTGCGCCCAAGGCGTCTGCATCACCGGGATGCTGCAACCTCTCGCATCCGATCGGAGCTGGTCACGTCAGCTACTCCTACTGCTACGCCCATAGGGGGTACATTTGGTACTGCAGTGCGAGTGGGGGCAGCTTGCATTGCTCATGTTGTGAAACAACGGGCAACACAGAGTCTGGGGCCGACTGCAGATACAATTGATTGATTTCGTTCACCCCGTTGGCGGAGCAAGGTGGAACGGGCGAACTGCTCGGGCCAAAGCTCAAGTGGGATGTCTTGGGGCATCACCTGGTAGTTGACACGTGGTCGCCTCCTTGGGCGGGCACGTGCGGTGTGTGCCGTTGCCGGACGATCTCGCCGCCGAGCTGCGCGAGCACGGGGCATGGCTGAGCGCCTTCAGCAGTGTCGCTGATGCAGGCGATCTGCGGGACATCGCACGCGGTTACGAGCCAGTCCCGTTCTGCAAAGTGACACCGCCCGCGGCGATGGGCCGCCACTGAGAGCTCGCGGACAGCGTCTTTTCTCATCGCCAGCATCGGGGCCGAGAGACCCCACTCTGGCCGCCGAGGTCTGGCGGACCACAGTGTTTACAGCGAGGCCCTTCCTGATCCAAAGGTTGCCCCAGGTAGACCCGACACCAGCCATCGCGACACCCAAGTTGCCTAATGAATGATCCCGAGGATTCTGATCTTCCGTGACTGACCGTCGACATCGGTGCGAAAGGTGTCACCGTCGACCGTCGCCGTCACACGTACCCGCGTTCCCCCGCTCGTCGCTAACCTGGCCATGCTTGAGGACCTAGCCGGCTGGACCGACCCCGAGGCGTTCGACGTCGATGCGCACCCGGACAGCACCGCCACAGCCGCGACGACGACACAGGCAACAGCTGCTGCACGTTTCATCGTGAGTCATCGTCGGGCATAGTCGCGAGCTGCTCGCGTACCTGCTCCAAAAGGTCGTGCACGGTGCGGCCCTGATGAACGGCGTTGGCCTCCAGCAGCATGCGTTGACCGGCCACAATAAAACCGACGACGCCGACCACGAAAGCATTGCTGCGCTGGGCGATCTCGCTGACGACCTCGCTGGCTGCCTCGGAATCTTGCCGGGCTGCGGCGTCGACGAGCCGGTTAGCGCTGCCGATCCACTCATCGCCCAGACCAGCGGCCTCGGCCTCGGCCATGGCCGAAGCCCGCGATGCTCCCAGAGCGTCCGAGACCGTGGCGTATATGCCTTGCCGGCAGGCGTCCACTGCGGTCCCGACCCACATCATTGAAAACCCGGCGGGAGTGTCCGAAATTCGGTGTTTCTGGCCCTGATTGATTAGTACTTCTCTGCGGTGGGCCAGCGGCCCTCGAG
>NZ_JABENB010000002.1:600000-771388 GCF_013002715.1 Flexivirga aerilata | reverse complement strand
ACCCGTTCGCCACTAATCCAAACCAGCAAGCTGGTCCTTCATCGTTCGACTTGCATGTGTTAAGCACGCCGCCAGCGTTCGTCCTGAGCCAGGATCAAACTCTCCGCAAAAAAATACAAAAAATTCAAACCATGGCTAAAAAATCGATCAAGAGCAAAAATGCTACAAAAACGATCAAAACCAACATACAATTGGCATCAATCACTCGACACGCTGTTGAGTTCTCAAAAAACGACCGCTCCGAAGAGTTCCGCAGCTTTATCAAGCTGTTTCGCTCTGGGCGACTTCTTAAAACTTACATCCTCTTCGATCATCTTCCAAATCGGCGTGATCCGGATGATTTCGGGCAGCACAATGACCGCTCGAATATGATCGGTTCGGATGGATTTGTCGCAATCGGGACCGGCCATCCGGATCTCTCCGGCTTGTCCGTGCCTCCCGGGCAACGAAGTTCAACGTTACAGGCAGCAGGTCCGACCTGCCAAATCCGCTCCGCTGAACCGGGCGGCTGCCCTGCCGGAGGTCTCTCTCCCGCGAAAGCAGCGGATGTCAACTATACAGATCCCGCAACCCTCTGCCAAGCCGTGAGACCGTGACCTCGGTCACGCCCGCCGGGCGGCGGCCAGGTGCTTGCGACCGCGCTTTACGATCGCCACCTGGTCGTGCAGGAACGCGTCCTCGCCCAGCGTCGCCTCCGGGTCGGTCACCTTCTCGTTGTTCACCGAGATGCCGCCGTCCCCGATGAGCCGCCGGGCACTGTTGCGGGAGTCTGCGATCCCCAGCGCGATCAGCACCTCGACGATGTCGGTGCCCGGTGCGACGGGTGCCCCCGGCAGCTCGGCGGTCGCGTCGGTGAGCGTCTGCGGGTCGAGCCCGGAGACATCGCCCTTGCCGAACAACGCCTCGGATGCGGCCTCCACCGCCGCCGTCGCCTCGGCGCCGTGGACCAGGGTCGTCACCGATTCGGCGAGTGCTTTCTGCCCGGCGCGCCGGAACGGCTCCTCCTCGACCTGACGGGCGAACTCGGCGATCTGCTCCTGGTCGAAGTCGGTGAAGACGCGCAACTTGTTGACGACTTCGGCGTCCTCGATGTTGATCCAGAACTGGTAGAAGGCGTATGGCGACATCAGGTCGCGGTTGAGCCAGAGCGCGTTGCCCTCCGACTTGCCGTACTTGCGGCCGTTCGCGTCGGTGATGAGCGGCGTCGTCATGGCGTGCACCGAGACCCCCTCGGCGGAGTGGATCAGGTCGACGCCGGCGAGCAGGTTGCCCCACTGGTCGCTGCCGCCGAGCTGCAGCGTGACGCCCTCGTCACGGTAGAGGTGCAGGTAGTCCAGCCCCTGCAGGATCTGGTAACTGAACTCGGTGTAGCTGATCCCCTGGTCGCTGTTCAGCCGACGGGACACCGCATCCTTCTTGATCATCGCGTTGACCCGGAAGTGCTTGCCGTAGTCACGCAGGAAGTCCAGCGCGGAAATCGGCTCGGTCCAGTCGAGGTTGTTGACCATCGTGGCCGGGTTGTCGCCGGTGAAGTCGAGCAGTGCCTCGGCCTGGGTGCGGATCGAAGCCACCGCCTCCGCGACCGCTTCCTTGCTGCGCAGCACGCGCTCGGAGTCGGGTTTGGGATCGCCGATCAGCCCGGTGGATCCACCGACCAGCGCGATCACCCGGTGACCGGCCTGCTGCATCTTGCGGGCGACGATCAGCTGCACGAGGTTGCCGATGTGCAACGACTCGGCGGAGGGGTCGAACCCGACATACATGGTGAGTTTCCCGTCGGCGAGTGCCTCGCGCAGCGCGGCCTCGTCGGTGGTCTGTGCCACCAGCCCGCGCCACTGCAGCTCGTCGAAGATGTTGCTCACGTCGTTGTCCGTCCTCGTCGTTCGTCGTCACGGCGCCGGTCGGCGCCGGGTCAAGCCTGCCGTATCAGCCGGCGCGGCGGCGACGGGGTTTCGCCGGCCGGTACGGCGACACGGTCGGGTCACCGTCGATCCAGAAGCGCCACGGGTAGGTTTCCCCGTCGCCGCCGGGTCCGCTCACCCCGACGCGCGGACCGGTGCGCACTAATTCCTGCGCGACCGGCTCCTGCCAGTGCAGGCGCACGGGGGCGCCTTGCGCGTGCAGGTCGACACCGTTGTCGGCCAACGTGATCCCGAGGGCGACCGTGAGCCGGGCCGGTCCGCGCGCGAGCTCCCGGTCCTTGTCGGTATGACGGCGCTCACGCGCGAGCTCGGCCCCGTCGATCACCTCACCCGCGCGGATCAGCACCGCACCCGCCTCTCCGGGCGCGGTGCAGACGTAGTTGCAGCAGGTGTGCATGCCATAGGTGAAGTAGCAGTAGAGATGGCCGGGCGGGCCGAACATCACCTCGTTGCGCGGGGTTCGCCCTCGGAAGGCGTGCGAGCCGGGGTCGGCCTCCCCGGCATACGCCTCGACCTCGGTGATCCGCAGGGTGACGCCACGACCGGTCAGGTGGGCGCCGAGCAGACGCCGGGCGGTGGTCCGCGAGTCAGCTGCGCTCATCGATCCAGGCGACGATGCGATCGGCGGCATCGGCCGGTGGCAGCGCGGTCGTGTCGAGTCGCAGCGCGTCGTCGGGCGCGGGCAGGCCGGGACGCCTGAGCGCGTCGGCCACCTTGGCCGGATCGCGCAACTTGTTACGAGCTCTCCGCTCCGGATGGTCGATCCGCCGATGGATCTCCGCAGCGTCACAGGTCAGCCAGACCGGGTGGAAGGAGGCGAGCCGGACGCGGGCGATGTCGCGAATCTCCTCCGCCGACCGACGGTCCGCCTCGGTGTCGACCAGCCAGTTGGTGAACACGTGCCGCACCACCCCAGGAGCTTCGACGACCGCCTCGTGCACGATGTGGCGCACCCGCTGGGCGTAGCCGAAGGCCGCCGGCGGCAGGTCACCGAAACCGTTCGCGCCGAGGGCCGTGAACACCGGATCGTTGATCAGGTGGTTGTCCATGAGTTGCGCACCCAAGCGCTTGGCGACCAGCGCCCCGATCGTCCGCTTCCCGCACGCGGGCGGCCCGACCAGCTGCACGATCATCGACACGGCCCGCAGTCTGACAGACCTCAGTCGACGCGCTGCGGGAAGTCGATCGCGGTGGCCGCCCAGGCGCGTGTCTCGGCGCTTGCGTCACGGGCCTGCTGCAGCTGCTCGGCCACCCGCACCGGCGCGGTGCCGCCGGTGGCGTCGCGGGAGGCGAGCGAGCCCTCGACGCTCAGCACGGAGCGCACGTCCGGGGTGAGCGCCGGGTTGATCGCGGCCAGGTCGTCGTCGGTGAGGTCCCACAGCTCGATGCCGCGGGACTCGCAGACCCGCACGCACTCCCCCGCGACCTCGTGCGCGACCCGGAACGGCACGCCCTGCCGCACCAGCCATTCCGCAATGTCGGTGGCGAGCGCAAACCCTTGCGGTGCAAGGGAACTCAGCCGATCGGGATGGAAGGTGAGAGTCGCGACCATGCCGGAGAAGGCCGGCAGCAGCAGCTCGAGGGTGTCGACGGCGTCGAACACCGGCTCCTTGTCCTCCTGCAGGTCCCGGTTGTAGGCCAGTGGCAGCGCCTTCAGTGTCGTCATCAGCCCGGCAAGGTCCCCGACCAGACGGCCCGCCTTGCCGCGGGCCAGCTCGGCGACGTCGGGGTTCTTCTTCTGCGGCATGATGCTCGACCCGGTGGAGAACGCGTCGTCGAGCGTGACGAACGAGAACTCCTTGGTCGCCCACAACACGACCTCCTCGGCGATGCGCGAGATGTCGACCGCCGACATCGCCGCGACGAAGGCGAACTCCGCGACGAAGTCCCGGCCCGCCGTGCCGTCGATCGAGTTGCGCACCGACCGGCTGAAGCCGAGGTCGGCGGCGACGGCAGCCGGATCGAGACCCAGCGAGGATCCCGCCAACGCACCTGCACCGTATGGCGATTCGTCGGTGCGCCGGTCCCAGTCCCGGAAGCGGTCGACGTCACGCAACAGCGCCCACGCATGGGCAAGCAGATGGTGGGCGAGCAGCACCGGCTGCGCGTGCTGCAGGTGCGTGCGTCCCGGCATCGGGACTTCCAGGTGGGCGGTTGCCTGGGCGATCAGCGCGTCGACGACGTCGAGCAGTTGCGCCGAGACCACGCGGGCGTGGTCGCGCAGATACATCCGGAACAGCGTGGCCACCTGGTCGTTCCGGGACCGGCCGGCCCGCAGCCGGCCGCCGACGTCCGCGCCGGCGCGCTCGATCAGGCCGCGCTCCAGCGCCGTGTGCACGTCCTCGTCGTCGTCCGCCGGCGCGAAGCTGCCGTCGCGCACGTCGGTCGCGAGCTGGTCGAGCGCGGCCGTCATCGCGGCGAGGCTCGCCTCGTCCAGCAGGCCTGCGGCATGGAGCACGCGTGCGTGCGCCTTGGAGCCTGCGATGTCGTAGGGCGCGAGCCGCCAGTCGAAGTGGGTGGACTTGGAAAGCGCCGCCAGCGCGTCGGCGGGGCCTCCGGCGAATCGCCCACCCCACAGGCTCAGCCGCTGCTCTGCTTCGGTCACTTGTCGCTCGCTCCTGTCGTTGGTCATTCGCCTGCCAGCTCCATCAGGAAGTCGCTCACGTCATCGGCGGCGCCCTCGGCGGTGATGAGCAGGATGGTGTCATCCCCGGCAATCGTGCCGAGCACGCCGTGCAACGCGGCGTGGTCGATGGCCGACGCCAGGAAGTTGGCCGCACCAGGGGGTGTGCGCAGCACCAGCTGGTTGCCGGAAACCGCTGCGCTGACGAGCAGTTCGCCGCAGATGCGCCGCAACCTGGCGTCCACCTCGTGGGGCGTTTCGCCGCCCACCGGCGCACGGTCGCCACCCTCACCCGGTATGGCGTAGACGAGCTGCCTCCCGTGGCGCACCTTGACCGCGCCGAGCTCCAGCAGGTCCCGCGACAGCGTCGCCTGCGTGACGTGAATGCCGTCCTGCTCCAGGTGGCGGGCCAGTGCGTTCTGCGAGGGCACCGCCTCCCGCGTGATGACGTCGACGATGCGTTGCTGTCGCGCGGTGCGCCCGCTCGCGACCGCACCGTCGTCCCGGTGTGCCCCGGCCCCGGTCATGCGCCCGCGCCGGCCTCGAGCAGGAACGCGAGCAGAGCCTTCTGGGCGTGCAGGCGGTTTTCGGCCTCGTCCCACACCGCCGACTGCGGGCCGTCGATCACGTCCGCGCTGATCTCGAAACCGCGGTAGGCCGGCAGGCAGTGCAGCACGATCGCGTCGTCCGCCGCCCGCCCGACCAGGTCGGAGTCCAGGGCGAACTCGGCGAACGGGCTCTGCGCACCCTTGCGGTCACCGGCCTCGGACTCCTGCCCCATCGAGACCCAGGTATCGGTGATCACCACGTCCGCGCCGTCCACCGCCGCCACCGGATCGTCGGTGACCTGCACCGAACCCCCTGTGCCGGCCGCGATGTCGCGGGCCGCGTCGACGATGTCTGCGCGCGGCTGGTGGCTGGACGGGGTGCCGATCCGCACGTGCATGCCGGCAGTCGCGCCACCGAGGAGGTAGGAGTGGGCCATGTTGTTGGCGCCGTCGCCGACATAGGTCATCGTCAGCCCGGCGAGCCGGCCCTTGTGCTCGGTGATCGTCAGCAGGTCGGCCAGGATCTGGCACGGGTGGAAGTCGTCGGTGAGCGCGTTGACCACGGGAACGCCCGAGTACGAAGCCATTTCGGCCAGGCGGTCCTGCTCGTAGGTGCGCCATACGATCGCCGCGACCTGACGCTCGATGACCCGGGTGACGTCGGCGATCGACTCACGGGTGCCGATCTGCGCGAGGTTGCCGTCGATCACCATCGGATGACCACCCAGCTCCGCCACGCCGACGCTGAACGACAACTGGGTGCGCAGCGTCGGCTTGTCGAAGATCAACGCGACACCGCGTGGACCGGCGAGCGGCCGGTCGGCGAAACGGTCGGCCTTCATCCGGGCCGCGCGTGCGAGGACCGCCTGCTGCTCCTGCGGGCTGAGGTCGTCGTCGCGGAGGAAGTGACGGGTCATGACGTGAGCGCTCCTTCGACGAAGGTCGGTAGTGCCTGCACGAAGCTGTCCAACTCATCCGCGCTCACGATGAGTGGCGGGGCGAGCCGAAGCGCTTCGGGGGCAACGGGGTTGACGATGAAGCCACCTTCTCGAGCGGCTGCCGCGACCGCCGCGCTGACCGGCCGGTCGAGCGTGATGGCGCGCAACAGCCCCTGACCACGCACGCCGGTGACGTGCGGGATACCGGCAGCGGCGACGGCCTGCTCCAGATGCCGTCCGGTGCTCTCGGCATGCTCGAGCAGTCCGCGCTCCTCGATCGTGTCGAGCATCGCGAGGCCGGCCGCGGACGCGAGCGGGTTGCCGCCGAAGGTCGAGCCGTGCTGGCCCGCGGTGAGTAGGCCGGAGACCTCCTCACCGAAGGTCACCAGTGCGCCGATCGGCACCCCGCCGCCGAGTCCCTTGGCGACGGTGATCGCGTCCGGCTGGATGCCGGCATGCTGGAAACCGAACCAGGCGCCGGTGCGCCCGATGCCCGTCTGGATCTCGTCGATGATCAGCAAAGCGCCTGCGGCAGTGGTGATCTCGCGTGCCGCGCGCAGGAAGTCCGGCGCCGGGCTGAGCACGCCCGCCTCGCCCTGCAGCGGCTCGAGGATGACGGCGGCGACGTCGTCGGCGACGGCTGCGCGGAGCGCGTCGACGTCGTCATACGGCACGTGCACGACACCGGGCAGCAACGGCTCGAACGGCTCGCGGTAGGCGGCCTTGTGGGTGAGCGCCAGCGCGCCCGTGGTGCGTCCGTGGAAGGCACCCTCGGCGGCCACGATGCCGGTGCGCCCGGTGCGGCGGGACAACTTGATCGCCGCCTCGATCGCCTCGGCACCCGAGTTGCCGAAGAAGACCTTCGAACCGGCGGGCGCACCGGCCACGCCCAGCAGCCGCTCGGCGAGCTGCACCTGCGCCCGGGAGGTGAAGAAGTTGGAGATGTGCACCGCCTCGGCGGCCTGCTTGGAGATCGCCGACACCACCGCCGGGTGACCGTGGCCGAGCGCGTTGACGGCGATGCCGCCGACCAGGTCGAGGTAACGGTTGCCGTCGACGTCCCACACATAGCAACCGTCACCGCGCTCGATCACCAGGCTCGGCGTGCCGAAAACACCCAGCAAACTGTCCGAATACCGCTGCAACCACTCGTTATTCGCGCTCATACTCATGCTCATGCTCATGCCTTCTGCCGCGCCTCTTTCCTCGGCTCCGGTCCTCGCTGCGCTGCGATCCTCACCTCGGTCGGCGCTCATGCTCGTGCCTCGTCCGGCACCACCATCGTGCCGATCCCCTCGTCGGTGAAGACCTCCAGCAGCAGCGAGTGCGGCGCGCGGCCGTCGATGACGTGCGCCTGCGGCACTCCCCCGCGGATCGCCCGCACGCACGCCTCGAGCTTGGGCACCATGCCGGAGTCGACCCGGGTCATCAACTGCTCGGCCTCGCTGACCGGCAGTGAGCTGAGCAGGCTCGCCCGGTCGGGCCAGTCCGCGTAGACACCCTCGACGTCGGTCAGCACCACCAGCTTGTGCGCGCCGAGCGCGACCGCGAGAGCGGAGGCGGCAGTGTCCGCGTTGACGTTGAGCACCTCACCCGGCGCATCCAGGTCGGGCGCCACCGAGGACACCACCGGGATCCGCCCGGCTGCCAACAGATCTCGCACGGCGGCCGGGTTGACCGTCGCGACATCGCCGACGTGCCCGATGTCGACCGTCTCGCCGTCGACCAGCGCGCCGCGGCGACGCGCCCCGAAGAGCGACGCGTCCTCACCGGACAGACCGACCGCGAGCGGGCCGTGATGGTTGATCAGTCCGACGAGCTCACGCGACACCTGACCGGTGAGCACCATCCGCACGACGTCCATCGCCTCGGGCGTGGTCACCCGCAGGCCGCCCTTGAACTCCGAGGCAATGCCGAGCCGGTCGAGCATCGCCTGGATTTGCGGGCCTCCGCCGTGCACGACGACCGGACGCAGGCCGGCATACCGCAGGAACGCGATGTCCTCGGCGAATGCGGCCTTCAGCCCGTCGTCGGTCATCGCGTTGCCGCCGTACTTCACCACCACGAGTGCGTCGCGGAAGCGCTCCAGCCACGGCAGCGCCTCGACGAGCGTGGCCGCTTTCCCGGCGGCGGTGGCGAGATCGGTCGGGATGCGGCGCCCGGTGTGCGGCGTGGTCACGTCGAGTACGCCGAGTTCTCGTGGACGTAGTCGTGGGTCAGGTCGTTGGTCCAGATCGTCGCCGTCTCCTCGCCTGCGTTCAGGTCGACCACGATCTGCACCTCGCGCGGCGCGAGGTCGACCAGCGACCGGTCCTCGCCGACGCCGCCGTCGCGGCATACCTGAATCCCGTTGATCGACACGGCAAGTCGCTGCGGTTCGAACTGCGCAGAGGTCGTGCCGACAGCCGCCAGGATGCGACCCCAGTTGGGGTCCTTGCCGAAGATCGCGCACTTGAAGAGGTTGTTGCGGGCGATCGCCCGGCCCACCTCCAGCGCGTCGTCGACGTCCGCCGCGCCGCGCACCTCGATCGCGATGTCGTGCGCGGCGCCTTCGGCGTCGCCGATCAGCTGCCGCGCCAGGTCGGCGCAGACCGCGGTCACGGCGGCACCGAACTCCTCATGGTTCGGGCGCACCCCTGAGGCGCCCGACGCCATGAGAAGCACGGTGTCGTTGGTGGACTGGCATCCGTCGGAGTCGATCCGGTCGAAGGTGAGCGCAGTGGCCGCCCGCAGCGCGTCACCGGCCTCCTCGGCATCGACCACCGCGTCGGTGGTCAGCACGACCAGCATCGTCGCGAGGGCCGGGGCGAGCATGCCCGCGCCCTTCGCCATGCCGCCGACCACCCAGCCGCCGCCGGCCGACGTCGCCTCCTTGGAGACGGTGTCGGTCGTCATGATCGCCTCGGCAGCGGCCGAACCGCCCTCTGCCGACGCGAGTTTCACCGCCTCGTCCACGCCCGCGAGCAACGTCGGCATCGGCAGCAGCTCGCCGATGAGGCCGGTCGAGCAGACGACCACGTCACCCGCGGAGACGCCGAGCGCCTCGGCCACGTGCTCGGCTGTGCGGTGTGTGTCGGCGAAACCCTGCGCGCCGGTGATCGCGTTGGCGCCGCCGGAGTTGAGGATCACCGCGTCCACCCGGCCGTCAGTGACCACCTGGCGCGACCAGGTGACCGGAGCCGCCTCGACGCGGTTGCTGGTGAAGACCGCGGCGGCCGCGTGGTCGGGGCCGTCGTTGACCACGATCGCGACGTCCTTGGTGCCACTCGGCTTCAGCCCGGCGGTGACGCCGGCGGCCCGAAACCCTTTGGCTGCAGTCACACTCACGGTGACACTCCTACCGTCGGAAGGCCGGCAGTCTCGTCGAGACCGAGCAGCAGGTTGAGGCACTGCACGGCACCGCCCGCGGTGCCTTTGGTCAGGTTGTCGATGGCCGCGACGACGATTACCCGGCCGACCCGCTCGTCGAGCGACACCTGCAGCTGCACGTTGTTCGAGCCGAGCACCGACGCCGTCGCAGGCCACTGCCCTTCGGGCAGCAGCTGCACGAACGCCTCTGCGCCGTAGGCCTTTTCGTAGCTCTCGCGCAGCGAAGCGGCGGACAGCCCGGGTGCGGCCGGAGCGGTGCACGTCGCGAGGATGCCGCGCGGCATCGGGGCGAGGGTCGGCGTGAAGGACACGGTCGCCGGTGCACCCGCAGCCCGCGCGAGGTTCTGCTCGATCTCGGGGGTATGACGGTGCACGCCGCCCACGCCATAGGGGCTCATCGAACCCATCACCTCCGAGCCGAGCAGATGAGGCTTCATCGCCTTGCCGGCGCCGGAGGTGCCGCTGGCCGCGACGATCACGATGTCGTCGAGCCCGATGAGGCCGGCCTGCGCCGCCGGCGCGAGCGCCAGCGAGCAAGCCGTCGGATAGCAGCCCGGGACGGCCACCCGGGTCTGCCCGGTGAGTTCGTCACGCTGCACCCCGCCGCCGGCGAGTCGCAACTCGGGCAGCCCGTATGCCCAGGTGCCGGCGTGCTCGCTGCCGTAGAACTCTTGCCACGCCGCCGCATCCGCCAGCCGGAAGTCGGCGCCACAGTCGAGAATGCGCACGTCAGAAGGCAATTCGGCGGCGAGCGCAGCCGAGGCGCCATGCGGCAGGGCCAGGAAGACCGCGTCGTGCCCGGACAGCGCGTCGGCCGTCGTCGGCTCGATCACACGATCGGCGAGCGGCGTCAGGTGCGGCTGATGCTCCCCGAGCCGGTCGCCGGCGGAGGCTCCCGCGGTGACCGCTCCCACGGTGACTTCCGGATGCGCCAGCAGCAGGCGCAGCGCCTCTCCACCGGCGTAACCGGTGGCGCCGGCTACCGCAACTGTGACCATGCGCATGAGTATACAGGGTGATGCATACTCATGCGACGAGCAGTCGCGGAGTCCCTCACCCGCTCAGGCGCGCTGCACCGCCCCGGTCGCGTCGGCCGCCGCCCGCACCGCCGAGTCACGCGCCGCGTTGACCTCGTCGGTGGTGAGCGTCTTCTCGCCGGACCGGAAGCCCATGCGGTAGGCGAGCGACTTCTTGCCCTCGCCCGCCTGATCCCCGGTGTAGGAGTCGAACAGCGCGATCGACTCGAGCAACGGCCCGGCGCCGTCGCGCAGCGCGGCCTCGACGCGCGCCGCCGGCACACCGGCGTCCACGACGAGGGCGACATCGCTGCTCGCGAGCGGCAGATTGGCGATGGGGCGACTGGTGATCGGGCTCCCACTCGCCGCGATCAGCGCGTCGAGGTCGACCTCGGCGCCGACGGTGCGCGGCGGCAGGCCGAGCGCCTGCACCACCTTCGGGTGCAGCTCACCGGCGTGCCCGATCAGCGTGCCGTCGGCCAGGCTCAGCTTCGCGCAGCGCCCCGGGTGGAACGGCATCGCGTCGCCGTCGGCCTCGACCGTGAGGGGTATGACGAGAGCCTCGGCGATGCTGCGCACCGCGTCGACGGTGTCGCTCCAGTCAGCCGGACGGCCCTTGCCCCACCAGCCGGCGGGCGTGGCATCACCGGTCATCAGGATCCCGAGGTGTCGCGGCTGCGGCGGCACGGCGGCACGGATCTGCTCGAGCAACTCCGGTGCGGGCAGCACGCCGACCGGAGAGGTCGGCGCCTGGCGCTGCGCCTCCTCCAGCGCGACCACCAGACCGAGCTCGAACAGCGCCACGTCCTTGATCCCACGGGCGACGTTGCGCTTGAGTGCGTCGACCATCGTCGACAGCACCGAGATGCGCATCAGCGGCTGCTCCTCGGAGAGCGGGTTGATCAGGCTCACCGTGCGGGCGCGCGCCGCCTCGACCGGGTAGCCGAGTGCCGCATACCGCTCGTCGCTGACGAACGGCGCCGACCAGACCTCCGAGAATCCGCGCGCCGCAAGGGTGTTCGCGACGATGCGGCGCGCCTGCTGGTCGTGCGTGAGGCCGCGGCCGCCCGGCGGGGTCGGCAGGATCGACGGGATCTGCTCGTAACCGACGGTGCGGGCGACCTCCTCGACCAGGTCGGGTCCGGTGTGCAGGTCGGGGCGCCAGGACGGCGGGGTCACCCGCCACTGGGTGCCCGTCGTCTCCACCCCGCACCCGATGCGGCGCAGAACGTCGGCGACCTGGTCGTCCGGGTAGTCGATGCCGACGAGGCGGGACGCCAGCTGCGGGTCGAACACGATCGGTGCGCTGCCCGGCACGTCGTTGAGGTCGGTGACGCCGTCGTCGACGGTGCCCCCGGCATACTCCACCAGCAGCTGGGCGACCAGCTCGACCGCCGCGGGCGCGAGCTGCGGGTCGACGCCGCGCTCGAAGCGGCGCGACGCCTCCGACGGCAGCTTGTGCCGGCGGGCGGAGCGCGCGACGGTGATCGGGTCGAAGTGCGCGCCCTCGATGAGCACGTCCGTGGTGGAGTCGGTCACCTCGGAGTCGAAACCGCCCATCACGCCGGCGATGCCGAGGCCGCGCTCGCCGCCGTCGGTGATCAGCAGATCCTCCTCGAACAGCGAACGCTCATTGCCGTCAAGGGTTTTCAGCTTCTCCCCCGGCCGGGCACGACGGACGACGACCGGGCCGTCGATGGACGCGAGGTCGTAGGCGTGCAGCGGCTGGCCGAGCGCGAGCATGACGTAGTTGGTGACGTCGACCGGCAGCGAGATCGGCCGCATGCCGGCCTCGGTGAGCCGGGTCGCCATCCAGGCGGGCGTCTGCGCGGACACGTCGATGCCGCGCACCACGCGCGCCACGAAGCGGTCGCAGCCGACCTGTCCGCGCAGCGGCGCATCGTCGCGCACCTCGACCCGGTGGCCCGCGTCGTTCGCCGCCGGGGCGGCCTGCGCGAGCGCGACCGCCGGGTCGGTGAAGGACGCGCCGGTGGACAGCCCGTATTCGCGGGCGACACCGCGCAGCGAGAAGCAGTAGCCGCGGTCGGGCGTCACGTTGATCTCGACGGTCTCGCGGTCGAGTCCGAGCAGCGGGATCGCGTCCTGGCCCGGAGTCAGCTCGACGCCGGGGAGACGCTCCGCGAGGCGAATGATGCCGCCTGAGCCGTCGTCGGGCAGGCCGAGTTCGTCTGCGGCACAGATCATTCCGGCCGACACGTGGCCGTAGGTCTTGCGCGCGGAAATCGCAAAACCGCCGGGCAGCTCGGCACCGGGCAGCACCACGACCACCAGGTCGCCGGGTGCGAAGTTGTGCGCACCGCAGACGATCCCTTGCGCCTCCCCACTTCCGTTGGCATCGCCGACGTCGACGGTGCACCAGTTGATCGTCTTGCCGTTCTTCTGCGGCTCGGGCTCCATCGTGAGCACCTTGCCGACCACGAGCGGTCCGGTCACCTCACCGCCGTGCAGGCCCTCCTCCTCCAGGCCGACGCGCACGAGCGCCTCGGCCACGGCGGCGCCGGTGACTCCGGCGGGCAGCTCGACATACTCACCCAGCCAGTCCAACGGGATGCGCATCAGACCTCCAGTCCGAACTGGGCGTCGAAACGGACGTCGCCCTCGATGATTTCGCGCATGTCGCTCACGCCGCTGCGGAACATCAGCGCCCGGTCGATGCCCATGCCGAAGGCGAAGCCGGTGTAGCGGTCGGGGTCGACGCCGCACGCCGACAGCACGTTGCGGTTGACCATGCCGCAGCCGCCCCACTCGATCCAGCCGGTGCCGGAGCAGGCGCGGCAGTCGGGGTCCTCGCCACGGCAGACGAAGCACCGCAGGTCCATCTCGGCCGACGGCTCGGTGAACGGGAAGAACGACGGGCGCAACCGGGTGGTGATGCCCTCCCCGAACAGCTCCGACGCCATCCGGTCGAGGGTGCCCTTGAGGTGCGCCATCGTGATGCCCTCGTCGACGGCGATGCCCTCGATCTGGTGGAAGGCCGGCATGTGCGTGGCGTCGAGGTCGTCGGTGCGGTAGACGCGACCGATGCACCCGACATAGAGCGGCACGCCGCGCTCGAGCAGCGAGCGTGCCTGCACCGGCGAGGTGTGCGTGCGCAGGACCAGTCCGCTGTCCTCGGGCGCGATGTAGAAGGTGTCCTGCATCTGCCGGGCCGGGTGGTCCTCGTCGAAGTTGAGCGCGTCGAAGTTGAACCATTCGGCCTCGACCTCGGGGCCTTCGGCGATCTCCCAGCCCATCCCGACCAGGATGTCGGCGATGCGCTGCGCCATCAGCTCATTGGGGTGGCGCCGGCCGAGCGGGCGTCGACCGGGCGTCATCGTGACGTCGACCGCCTCGTCGACGAGGATGCGCTCGTCGCGCTCTGCCTCGAGCTCCGCCTGGCGCTTCTTGAGCGCCTGACCCACCGTGCCGCGCGCCTGCCCGACCCGCTTGCCCGCCTCGGCCTTGGCCGACGGCGGCAGCGCGCCGATCTCGCGGTTGGCGAGCGCGAGCGGGCTCTTGTCGCCCTGGTGGGCGGCGCGCGCGGCCTTGAGCTCGTCGAGGTTCTGCGCCGCGTCGAACGCGGCCAGGGCATCGGTGACGGCCTGCTCGAGGTGCGCGGGGTCGAGGGCGGCCACCTCGACCGGGTCGTATGACGTGTTGGGTCCTGACACGACACAGCAGTCTAGGTGTGCGGCGGCCCCCTACTTCAGGTGGTCGGGCACTCCGCCGGGCAGCGTGACGCAAAAGGTGGCGCCGTGCTCGGTCTCGAGCACTTCGACGTGGCCGCCGTGCGCCTGCGCGAGGCCCTGCACCACGAACAGGCCGAGCCCGTTGCCGTTGCCGCGGCGGCCGGCCTGCCAGAAGCGGGAGAACACCAGCGAGCGGTGTTCGGGGGCGATGCCTGGGCCCTCGTCGGCGATGTCGAGCCGCACCTCGTCGCCCACCACGTCGATGGTGGTGGTGATCTTGCCGGCTCCGTGGCCGACGGCGTTCTCCAGCAGGTTGGACACGACCTGGGTGAGCCGGTCGGCGTCGCCCCACAGCTCCACGTCGTCGACCAGCTGCACGACGCGGAACCGCGCCGGGTCCTCTCCGTTGTTCACCAGCCGGTCGACGCAGGCGCGGACGATCTCGGCCAGGTCGACCGGGCGGCGGCGCAGCTCGAGCCGGCCGGTGTCGATGCGGGAGATGTCGAGCAGTTCGCCGACCAGGCGCTGCAGCCGGGCCGCGTCGGTCTCGATCGCACCCAGCATCCAGCGCTTCTGGTCCTCGCGCAGTTGCTCCCAGCGGGTGCGCAGAGTGCGGGAGAAGCCGCGGACCGCGCCGAGTGGCGCCCGCAGCTCGTGGGCGACGGTGGTGACCAGCGCCGAGGTCTCGGCCTCGATGCGGTCGCGCACGGTGGCGCTGCGCATGGTGAGGACCAGCCATTGCAGTGCGCGCCGCGGGGCGCCGCCGCGGATGTGCCGCGTGGCCATCAGCACGCTGTGCCCGCCCGGCAGCAGCATCCGCCGCTCGGGCGAGCCGCTGCGGGTGTGCAGACCGTCCCACGGATTGTCGGTTGCCCAGAAGGAGCGCCCGTCGGGGCTCACGAGCGGGAGCGTTTCGCGGATGTCGCTGCCGAGCAGCGTCGACAGAGGTATGCCGGTGAGGCGCTCCGCCCGCTGGTTGGTCAGCACGAGGCGGGCCTGCGCGTCGGCCACCACGACCCCTTCGGGCAGCTGCTCGAGCAGCGCGCGATAGACCCCCGGGGCGAGCGCGGGCTCGACCGGTTGGGGGCCGTCCAGAGTCACGGGACGAAGCCTAAACCGGTGGCAGCTCAGGCAGTTCGGCGGCGCTGGCGTACATGCACACGGTGGCCGCCATGGCGAGGTTGAGCGACTCGGCGTGGCCGTGGATCGGCACCCGCACGACGTCGTCGGCGAGTGACCGGGTGTGCTCGTCGAGGCCCCACGCCTCGTTGCCCATCAGCCAGGCGTGCGGGGAGTTCAGGTCGGCGTCGGGCAGCAGCGTGCTGCCGGCGCCGTCGGCGGCCAGCACGCGCCGGCCCCGGGCCTGGCAGGCCGCGATCAGGCCGGCGACGTCGCCGCCGACCGCGATCGGCAGATGCCAGAGCGATCCGGCGGTGGAGCGCACCACCTTGGGGTTGTAGAGGTCGACACTCGCGTCGGAGATGAGTACGGCGCGGGCCCCGGCCGCGTCGGCGCCGCGGATCACGGTGCCGGCGTTGCCCGGGTCGCGCACGTGGGCGAGCACGACGACGAAGCCGTCGTCGGCGGCGAGCGCCTCCTCGACCGAAACGTCCATCGGCCGGCAGACCGCCACGACCCCCTGCGGGTGCTGGGTGTCGACCAGGGCGGCCATCACCGCGGGGTCGCACTCGTGCACCGGGACGCCGGCGTCGCGGGCGGCCGTCACCAGGTCGTCGTGCCGGGCGCCGCTCTCGACATACAGCTCGAGGACGGTGTGCGGGGCGAAGCGCAGCACCTCGCGCACACCCTGCGGACCGTCGACCACGAACCGGCCGGCCCGCAGACGCGCCGAACGCCGGCCCAGCGCCCGGATGGCCTTGACCCGCTCCGCGCGGGGGTTGGTCAGGATCATCGGGACGTGGACCGGCGTTCGATCAGTGCGACTGGTTGCGTCGGCAGACCTCAGGCGACGCTCTCGGCCTTGGCGTCGGTCGCCGGCACGTTGGCCTTGGCGATCTCGACGAGCGCGGTGAACGCGGCGGCGTCGTTGACGGCCAGCTCGGCCAGCATGCGACGGTCGACCTCGACCTCGGCGGCCTTGAGGCCCTGGATGAACCGGTTGTAGGTCATCCCGTTGGCGCGGGCGCCGGCGTTGATGCGCTGGATCCAGAGGCGACGGAAGTCACCCTTGCGGGCGCGACGGTCCCGGTAGCTGTAGCCGAGGCTGTGGGTGACCTGCTCCTTGGCCTTGCGGTAGAGCCGCGAACGCTGGCCGCGGTAGCCGCTGGCCTGCTCCAGGACGGTCCGACGCTTCTTCTGGGCGTTGACCGCCCGCTTCACGCGTGCCACGTGAATCTCCTTCTAGCTGTTAGGTGTTCGGGGGAAACGTGAAGTGGGGCTTACTTGCCCAGCAGCTTCTTGATCTTCTTGGCGTCGGCCGGCGCGGCCTCGACGTCGGGCACGAGCCGGCGCGCGGCGCGGCTGCTGCGCTCCTGGAACTTGTGCACGTGGCGCGCACGCTGCCGGATGACCTTGCCCGACCCGCTGATCTTGAAGCGCTTCTTGGCGCCGCTGTGGGTCTTCATCTTCGGCATTGCCGATCTCCTTAGTCGTGTTTCTTCTTCGTCTGACGTTTCGTCCGTGACGCCCGCCCGCGGGCCGGCGTCACTGCATGCGGGGATCAACGCAGGTCTCCCCGCGTCGATCGGGTGGGTCCGACCTCTCGGTCAGGCCTCCGCGGTCGCGGCCTCGTCGGCCTGCGACTGCTCGCGTCGGCGACGGCCCTCGGCGCGGGCCTCCGCCTTCTTCTTGGTCGGTCCGAGCACCATGATCATGTTGCGGCCGTCCTGCTTGGGCGCGCTCTCCACGAAACCCAGCTCCTGGACGTCCTCGGCCAGCCGCTGCAGCAGCCGGAAGCCGAGCTCGGGCCGCGACTGCTCGCGACCGCGGAACATGATCGTCACCTTGACCTTGTCGCCCGCCGACAGGAACCGCTCGACGTGGCCCTTCTTGGTGCCGTAGTCGTGCGGGTCGATCTTCGGGCGGAGCTTGATCTCCTTGATGACGGTGTTGACCTGGTTCTTGCGGGCCTCACGGGCCTTCATGGCGTTCTCGTACTTGAACTTGCCGTAGTCCATGAGTTTCGCCACCGGCGGCTTGGCCATCGGGGCGACCTCGACCAGGTCGAGGTCTGCCTCTGCGGCCAGTCGGAGCGCGTCCTCGACGCGCACGATGCCGACCTGCTCACCGTTCGGCCCGACCAACCGCACTTCCGGCACACGGATGCGGTCGTTGATACGGGGCTCAGCGCTGATGTGAAGCTCCTTCGTCGTACGTCATGTGCGCGGGAGACGAAGAAAGGCTCCTCGCCGCCCATCATTGGGTGCACGAGAAGCCTCGGATGCAGCTCAGGACCTGGATGACGTATGCCGGAAAGCAACTCGCGTGCAACGCGAGGCGCTCCCGTCATGACGGGCATCCTGCCTGGACCGAACCTGGCGACCTGCCGGTCGCTCGAGGTGGAAGCCGGAGCTTCTCTTGCACACTGATCCAACGTCGTCAGACCAGTCGGTGATCTCAACGATAACAGCGGTGGCGGCATTCCCGCGAATCGAGCGAGGGGCGGGCGCCGTCACTCCTGCCTGCCGTCAGGCCGGCCGCGGTGCGGCGTTGCGCAGCCGGATGCCGCTGAAGCCGAGCGTGCTCGTGGTTACCTGGTCCCACCACGGCCAGAGGTCACCGGTCAGCCGCAACTCGATGCCGGCCCGCTCGTGCGCGGCGAGCAGGTCGCCGACCGGCTCGGGTGGTCCGAGCGGGGTGACCTCGTGGTCGCTCACCATCGCGTGGCGATCCTCGCCGACCGGCCGGAAATCCTGCGCCGCGAAGCGGTAGGCCACGAGTTTCGTCTCCAGTATGGCGGGCAGCCACGCGTACTCCACGACGTGCACCCGCCGTGCACCCGGCCCGATCAGTCGGGCGGCGTCCTGCGGGGTGCTGCGCTCATTCACCCACGCCATCACGCGTGGGCACTGCCGCGGGAACCAGTAGTCGGGGCAGCGCGCCGCATCCACCGCCCACACGTAGGCATCCGGCTGCTGCGCGGTCGCCGCGACGTGCGGCCGGAACCGGGTGATCGTCGGGTCCTCGCTGAAGTGGAGGACCTCCCCGGGCTCGGCATACATCGCAGTGCAGGTTAGCGAGCCGGCCGCCGGGTGCGCCTCAGGCGACCGCGGCCGCGAGCGCCGGCGCGAGGTCACCCCGCCGGGCCACGTCGACGCCGGAGAGCCCCAGCCAGCCGGCGAGCTCGCGCAGCGCGTCCGCGAGCGCCTGGGCGGTGTGGCCAGGCGCGTGCGGCTCGGCGTAGGACCCGGCGACGTGCAGCAGGCCGCCCCTGCGGTCGGCCTTGAGGTCGACGCGAGCGACGATGCGGTCGCCGAGCAGGAACGGCAGCACGTAGTAGCCGTGAACGCGTTTGGCCTGCGGCACGTAGATCTCGATGCGGTAGAAGAAGTCGAACAGTCGCAGGGTGCGGTCGCGCTCCCAGACCACCGGGTCGAACGGGCTGAGCAGCGCCCGCGCGTCGACCGTGCGTGGCAGCCGGGCGTCCCGGTGCAGGTATGCCGGGCGACCCCAGCCCTCGACGTCCACCGGCAGGAGTTCGCCGTCCTCGACGAGGGCTGCGATCGCCGGCCGCACCTGATGCTGGTGCGCCTTGGAGTGCTGCATGCGGAAGTAGTCGCGCAAGTCGAACTCCGTCGCCACGCCGTAGGAGCGGGCCGCCCGACGGATCAGCTCGCGCGCCGCCTCCTCCACCGTCGGCTCGGGGCGGGCGAGGATCTCGGCAGGGATCACCCGCTCCGGCAGGTCGTAGACCCGCTCGAACGCCGAATTACGCTTCGAGACCGCGAGTTTGCCTGCCACGAAAAGGTATTCGAGCGCAACCTTGGTGTTGGACCAGTTCCAGCCCCAGTTGTCCCGCGTGCGTGGCAGGCCGTCGTCGAGGTCGCGCGCGGTGGCCGCTCCCCCGGTCTCGATCTCGCGCAGCAACGCGTCGGGCAGCCGCTCGTCCGGCAGGTTGGCCCAGGCGTGTCCGCGCTGCTCGTAGTCGCGCATCCGGTGCACCATCACCGGCCACAGCTCCACCGGCATGTATGCCGCGACGTGCGCCCAGTATTCGACGAGGCGCCTCGGCTTGCGGGAGGACGCGCGCTCCAGGAGGCTCACGTCATACGGGCCCATGCGGGAGTAGAGCGGCATGAAGTGGGCGCGCTGCAGCACGTTGACCGAGTCGATCTGCAGCACGCCGGTGCGCTCGATGGTGCGGCTGAGCGTGCGCATCGTCGGCCGCTCGTGGCGTCGGTCGAGGAAACCCTGGGCGGCGAGCGCGACCCGACGCGCCTGGGCAGCGGACATCGAAGCGGCGGTCACGGGCGCCACCCTAGGCAGGACCTCCGACAACCACCCGCGAGCCCGTCCGGGTTCGTCCGAGCCGACGGCCGCAGGGGCGCGCGGTCGCCGACACTTCTCGCACCCGGTGGCCGCCGGTCGCCGGGCTCGACAGGGAGGAAGAACCATGAAGAAGTTGGCAGTGGCATCGGTCCTGGCGGTCGCCTGCGCGATCCCTGCCGTGACGTCGGCACCGGCGGCGGAGGCGGCCGCGCAGACCGCGAGCAGCAGAGCGCAGCCGTGCGGCTACTCCAGGAGCCACCCCGAGATCCAATGGGGCTCACCAAAGCGAGCGGTCGTCATGGACCTGCAGTGCGAGCTGAACTATGTCGCGCACGCTGGCCTGGTTGTCGACGGAATCTTCGGAAGCAGGACCGACGCCGCGGTCCGTAGCTTCCAACGCAGCCGGGGCCTCAAGGTCGATGGCATCGTCGGCTGGCGCACGTGGGGGAAGCTCGACACGGCATTCCACGCCTACGTCTGCAGCCACTACCCGCTCTGCTGATCGCCCGCCGGCTCCGGCCACTCCCAGCGGATGGCATGCACGCCGGCACCGGGGCGCTCGACGAAGAAGTGCACGCTGCCCCACGCGTTGGGCGTGAGGTCGGCGATCGGCTGCTCGGGGCCGTCGACGAAGTCCTGGTGTACCTGGCGGATCCGCCGCGGCAGGTCGTCGCCGAACGACACTTCGAGGGTGTATGCCGGGCCGCGCCGCTTGAAGATGCACCCCGCCTCGACGCTCGGGCGCAACTCACCGGTCCGCGCCTCCGCGAAGTCGACGGTCACTTCGTAGGGGTAGGTCTCGCCGGCGGACAGCGGGTGGTCGAAGAGAAGTTCGAGCACCCGCACCGGCGGATCGGTGAGGGTGCGGTGCCGGCCCGGCATACAGTTGCGCAGCCCGCCGGCCTCCAACGCGTCGAGGTCGATGCCCGCCCGCGGCCACATCCGCAGGCTGCAGCGGTCGACGCCGCCGGTGAGGGCGCGCACAGTGACCCGGCGTTGCACCGAGACGATCGCGCGCTCGGCTCCGACGATGACCCGCTCGCTGACCGAGATCTCCTGCGTCTGGTCGTACCAGCCGTCGGTCGGCCGGGTCAGCGCCGCCCGGATCCGGGCATCGACGGCGAGGATCTCGGCGGCCCGGGTCGCCGACGCGAGTCCGGTGCCGCGCGCGGTGCGGGTGACGCGCTCGAGCGCCTCCGACCAGGCCCGAAGCCCCGGACCGCGCACCCCGAGCGCCTGCACGAGCCGGTCCAGCGCGTTCGCGGGGATCAGCACGTCGCCGGCGAGGTAGTTGTGGAGTGTCGAGCGCGGTATGCCGGTCAGCCGCGCGAGCCGGTCGAGCCCCAGCCGGGGTTCGCCGACCTCGGTGGCCCGCAGGCGGCGCAGCCGGTCGATGGCCGCAGTGAGATCGGCGATCGTCGTCACCTCGGCGAGCTGCTCGGCGGACGACCGCGTCAGATGATCGGTCCGATCGGCCACCCGTCCGAGTCTGTCCGAAAGAAGTGCCGGCCGGTGTCATTCCGGGTCACGATGTGGCACGGATCTTCTAGGGGAGGAAAGCCAATGCGACGACTCGTCATCGCCCTCAGCATATGCGGGCTGCTCTCGGGGGCCGGCTTCGCGGCCGGACAGACCGCCCGGGCCGACGGCGCCTTCGAGCCACCGACGCAGAGCTGCACGGGCAACGGCACGAACAATGCCGAACTCTGGTGGCCCGGGTCGGACTGCCCGCCCCCGCAGCTCTGAGCCCGCAGCTCTGAGCCTCAGAGCAGTCGGGACGGGCAGTCGCGGGCGAGGCCGCTCAGGCGGCCAGCGCGTGGGCGGCCACGCGCGCCCGGTGCAGGCGGATCCCGCCATAGCCGAGCACGGCGACGACCGCACCGATGGCCGCCACGGTCGCGAAACCGCCGGCGAATCCTGCGATGTCGATGGCCGCACCGGCGACCGGCGCACCGAGCGCCGAGCCGGCGGTCATGAACGACCCGTGCCAGCCCATCGCCTCACCGCGAGCCGCGACCGGCACGATGCGGCTGACCGCGTCGACGGTGGCGGTGATCGTCGGCGCGCAGAAGAAGCCGGCGATCAGTGACAGGCCGGCGAGCGACCAGGTGCCCTGCGCGAGCGCCATCGGCGCGGTGACCACGGCGAGGCCGAGCAGCAGCGCGAACGGCGGCAGCGCACGCGGCAGTGCGCCGTAGATCAGGCCGCCGACCAGCGAGCCGAGGCCCCACGGCACGAGCACGATGCCCATCTCGTTGACGGCGTCGAAGTCACGCATCGCCGCGACGATCGCGACGTCACTGCCGGACAGCACGATGGTCGAGGCGGCGGCGGCCGCACAGACCGCGAGGAAGCCGGCCCGGAACCACGACGAGCGCGGCACCCGCTCCGCGGCGGCGTCGGCCGCGTCGGTGGTCGCCGACCGCAGCGGCGGGTTGACCCACCAGAGGATCGCGCCGACGACGACGCCGATCAGCTCGACGCCGAACAGCACCCAGCGGGTGTCGACGAAGCTGGCGAGCCACACCCCGAGGATCGGGCCGACCATGAACGACATCTCCACGACCATCCCGTCGAGGGAGAGCGCCGTGCGCCGGTCCGAGTCGGGCACGGCGGCGATGACTGCCTGGCGGATGATCGAGAATGTGGGTACGACGAAAAGGCCTGCGATCGTTGCGAGTACGAGCAGCGCCCAGTAGCCGACGAACGGCGCGACCGCCCAGCAGAGGCCGCTGATGATCAGCGAGGGCAGCACCACGCGGCGCAGGCCCATGCGGTCGAGCAGCTTGCCGCGCCACGGCCCGGAGACCGCGATCGCGATGGTGGCGCCGGCCGCGACGAGACCGGCATCGGCATACGACCGGTGGAGGGAGCCGACCACGTGCAGGGTCAGGATCACGCCGGCCGAGAAGATCGGGATGCGCAACAGGAAGCCGAGCAGCAACACCCGTCGGGCGTCAGTCACACTCAGCACGCGCTGGTAGGGCTTGATGGACATAGGGGTGTCACTCCTTCGGGGGTGTAGGCGTCAAAAAAGGCGGCCGATCGGCCGCTCCTCAATACTTGCATATCGAAATGTTCGACGCCACCGATTTATGCCCGGTATGACGGAACTCACCGGCGATCCACCCGGGACCCGTAAGCGACCGTGACGCCAGCCGCACCCTCCCTTACGAGACGCGCACCGGACCGCGAGCCGTAAGCGACCGTGACGCCAACCGCACCCCCACTTACGAGACGCGCAGCCGACCGCGCTCAGGCGTCGCGTTCGGTGAGGCCGCGCTCGACGATGTCGGCGGTGCGCTGGTAGTGCTCGCGCAGCCGCTCAGCCGCCAGGTCGGCGTCGCGGGCGAGCGCGGCGTCGAGGATGCGGCGGTGCTCGCCCGCGGCATCCCGGCCCGGCTCGACGATCTGCGACCACCGGCGATAGAACTCCGCGGCGTCGCGCAAGGTGGTGGCGATGCCGAGCAGCCAGTGACTCGCGCAGCCGCTGAGCAACGCTCCATGGAACGCCGAGTGCGCCGACTCCCAGTCGTCGGAGACTCGTGGCGGAGCGTCGTCGGTGAACATCCCGGTGCGTTCGAGCCGGTGATGCGCGGCGACGATCTGCGACTCCCAGTCGACGTCGCCGCGTTCGATGGCCTTGCGAAGTGCGAGTGTTTCCACCTCGATCCGCGTCATCGTCAGGTCGCGCAGGTCGTCGACGGTCATCGCCCGCACGGCGAAGCCGATGCGCGGCTCGGACACCACCAGGCCCTGCTCGGCCAGCCGGCTGAGCGCCTCGCGCACCACGCTGACGCTGGCGCCATACCGCTCACACAGGGCGGAGAACTTCAGCCGCTCCCCCGGCTGGTGCACACCGCCGAGCACGTCGGCCCGCACCTGGGCGTAGACGGCCTCGGTGTTCGCGCGCTGCTTGGTGGATGCCATGACCGGGGAGCCTAACAAGATGCGACGATCGACGGATATTCGAATATTACTTGCTTTTTCGCATATCAGGGCGTAGAACTGTGATGTGGCTCACCCGCCCGTGATGCCGCCCGGGACGCAAGGAGCAGCGATGGCAATCGACCAGGCAGCGCAGACTCAGCGAGCACAGACCCAGTCAGCGCAGACCGCCGGACAACTCCCCACCGAAACCGACGTGCTCGTCGTGGGCGCCGGCCCGGCCGGCCTGACGATGGCCGCCCTGCTCGCCCGCCACGGCGTCGACGCGGTCACCGTCACCAAATACCCGGGCACCGCCCACTCCCCTCGCGCGCACATCACCAACCAGCGCACGGTCGAGGTCTTCCGCGATCTCGGCATCGAGGACGCGGTGCGGGCGGCGGCCACCGACAACGCGCTGATGGGCAACAACGTCTGGGCGACCAGCTTCGCCGGACCGGAGCTCGCGCGGCTGATGACCTGGGGCAGCGGCCCGGAACGCCACGGCGACTACGAGATCGCCAGCCCGAGCAGCATGTGCAACATCCCGCAGCACGTCCTGGAGCCCGTCCTGCTGCAGGGAGCGCTCGACCGCGGCGCGCGCATCCACTTCGACACCGAGCTGATCGGCGTCGAGCAGGACGACGACGGCGTCACCGCAACCCTGCGATCGCGGGTCGACGGCACCGAGCACCAGATGCGCGCGAAGTATCTCGTCGGCGCCGACGGCGGCCGGTCCCTGGTCGCCGAGCAACTCGGCTTCACCTTCCGCGGCGAGACCGGCCTCGGCGCCGCCGCGAACGTCTGGCTCGAGGCGGACCTCACGGCATACACCGCCCACCGGCCGGGCACGCTCTACTGGATGTGCCAGCCCGGCAACGACTACTGGGTCGGCTCGGGCACCTGGATCTGCGTGAAGCCGTGGACCGAGTGGGTGCTGCTGTTCATGTACGACCCGGCCGAGGGCGAGCCGGACCTGTCGGAGGAGGCGGTGATCGCGCGCGCTCAGCAGACGATCGGCGACCCGGACGTCGACATCACGATCAAGGCGACCAGCCTGTGGCAGATCAACCACCAGGTCGCCGTCAGCTACCGGCGCGGCCGGGCGTTCCTCGTCGGCGATGCCGCGCACCGGCACCCGCCGGCCAACGGGCTCGGCACCAACACCTCGATCCAGGACTCGTTCAACCTGGCGTGGAAGCTCGCCTGGGTGCTGCAGGGTCGCGCCGGCGACGCCCTGCTCGACTCCTATGACGCCGAGCGGCAGCCGGTCGGATCGCAGGTCGTCGACCGCGCGCTCCAGAGCGTCGGTGACATGCTGCCGATCTCCCAGGCGCTGGGCTTCGCCCCCGGCCAGAGCCGCGAGGACGGCGAGGCGGCGCTCCGCGGCCTGTATGACGCAGGCCCCGCCGGGCAGCAGCGCCGGGCGGGGCTGGACGACGCGGTCGCGTTGCAGAACTACCAGTTCAACGCGCACGGCGTCGAGCTCGACCAGCACTACGAGTCGGCTGCGATCGTCGACGACGGCACGCCCTGGCCGCAGCCGGAGCGCGACCCGGAGCTCTTCCACCACCCGACGACCCATCCGGGTGCGCGGCTGCCGCACGCCTGGCTCGATCACGACGGCGCCCAGGTGTCCACGCTCGACCTCGCCGGGAACGGGGAGTTCCTGCTGCTCACCGGGATCGGCGGCGAGGCGTGGATCGACGCGGCCGAGAAGCTTGCCGCCGAGCACGGCATCCCGTTGCAGGCCAAGCAGATCGGCCGCGACCACCGCGACATCTTCGGGCGCTGGCGAGAGCTGCGCGAGGTCGGTGACGACGGCGCGCTGCTGGTGCGGCCCGACCACCACATTGCCTGGCGCGCCCATCACCTGACCGACGACCCGCACGCCACGCTCGACCAGGCACTGCGACGCACGCTCGCGCGCTGAACCTTGCACATCACGAACCACCCGCACACGAAGGAGAACTCATGCGACTGGCAAACCTCGACGGACGTGCACAGCTAATCACCGACGACGAGCGGGCGGTCGACGTGCACAAGGCGAGTGACGGGAAGTTCGGACCCGAACTCGCTGCCATCTATGACAATTGGGCGGCCTTCGCCGGATGGGCGAAGGGTGCGGACCTCACCGATGCCGTGGAGTTCGACCCCTCCTCACTGGGCGCTCCGTCACCGTCCCCGCGGCAGATCCTCGCCGTCGGCCTCAACTACGCCGAGCACGCGCAGGAGTCCGGCTTCGACTCCCCGAACGGCCTCCCGCCGGTCTTCCCGAAGTTCCTCTCCAGCCTGAGCGGGCCGGTCACCAAGGTCGTGCTCCCCGACGGCGGCAACACCGACTGGGAAATCGAGCTCGTGGTCGTGATCGGCAAACAAGCCGACGGCGTGGCCGAGGGTGACGCATGGGACTACGTCGCGGGCGTCACCGCCGGCCAGGACATCTCCGAGCGCGTCATCCAGTTGTCCGGCCCCGCACCGCAGTTCGGGCTCGGCAAGTCCTATCCGGGCTTCGCCCCGACCGGCCCCTACCTGGTCAGCCCCGACGCGCTGCCCGACCGCAACGACCTGCACCTGCACGCCGAACTCGACGGCGAGACCGTGCAGGACGGCAGCACCGCCAAGCTGATCGTGCCGGTCGCCACGCTGATCGCCGAACTCTCGGCGATCATCACCCTCTACCCCGGCGACATCATCTTCACCGGCACCCCCGAGGGCGTCGGGCTCGGACGCAAACCGCAGCGCTTCATCCAGCCGGGCGAGACACTGGTCAGCACCATCGACGGCATCGGAGAGTTGAAGCAGACCTTCGTAGCGGCCGAGGAGGGGAGCACGTCATGAGCCTGCACGGACTCAGCCACGTGATCATCGGGGTGCCCAACGTGGCCGAAACCCAGTCGTACTACAGCGATTTCGGACTCTCCCAGCAAGCCGACGGCGGGTTCGCCACCCAGGACGCCGGCACCCAGCTGCGCGTCGTGCACGCCCCCACCCGCCGCCTGGTCGAGCTGGGCGTGCGCGCCGACGACGCCGACGACCTGGCCCGCATCGCCACCACGCTGGGCGGCCTCGGGGTCGCCGCCGACCTCGACGGTGACGTGCTGGTCGCGACCGAGCCGGTCGCCGGCATCCGGGTGCGGGTTGCCGTGTTGCCCCGGCTGCGCCAGGCCCGGCAGGAGCCCACGCCATACAACGGGCCGGGGCGCATCGAACGGACCGGCCGGGCACCCGGCCTGGTCCGCACGACCCCGGTGCAGCCGCGACGTCTCGGCCACGCCGTGATCGGCACCACCGACCTCGCGTCGACGATGCGCTTCTTCGTCGACGGCATCGGCTTCAAGGTGTCCGACCACATCGGCGACAAGGGCGCGTTCATGCGCTGCTCGAACGACCACCACAACTTCCTGGCGCTGCAGGCACCGGTCAACTATCTGCACCACACCAGCTGGCAGGTCGACGACATCGACGATGTCGGCCGGGGCGCGATGAACATGCTGGAGGGCCACCCCGAACGCCACATCTGGGGCATGGGCCGGCACTTCGCCGGCTCCAACTTCTTCTGGTACCTCAAGGATCCGGCCGGCAACTTCTCGGAGTACTTCTCCGATATGGACGTCATCCCCGAGGAGGAGATCTGGGAGCCGGAGGTGCTGCAGGGCGCGCAGGGCCTCTTCAGCTGGGGCCCGCCCCCGCCGCCGTCCTTCCTCTCCCCGGACGACCTCGCCGGTCTGATGACCGGCGCGCACAGCATCAGTTCCCGCTGAGCCGTTCGACCTGACGCTGGCGCCTGCCCTCTCGTGGGCAGGTGCCAGCGTCGTTTCATGCCGCGCGCAGGTTGGTGCAGAAAACTTCCGGCATCGGGGAATTAACCGGAGCATCCCTCCGTTACATCTGATGTCGGTCCGATCCACACCCACGAAAGGACGCCACTATGGGCCAGACCTCACCTGTCGTGCGCCGCACCACCGATCACCTCCTCGCCGAGCTGCACCGCAGCGGTGCGCAACGCACCGCGCACAAGTCGGAGCCGACGCACAAGCTGCACCCGATGCGGCCGTATGCCGAGCAGCTCGCCTACGAGCAGGGCGCCGGCTGAGCGCCAGCACGGACCAGCGCTGAGCAGCACCGAGCAGCACTGACCAGCACTGACCACCCGCTCCCCGGGACACCCTGAGAAGGTGTGCCCATGGAGCTCATCTACCACCTGGCGGAGCCGCAGCACTGGGCCACCGCCGAATCCATCGGCCGCTACGAGCAGTCCACCCGAGGGGTGCCGCTCGCAGCGGCCGATTTCGTGCATGCGGCCGGCGCCGACCAGTGGCCGACGGTCCGGCAGCGCTTCTACTCCGACTACGAGCAGGATCTCTTCCTGCTCGCGATCGACCCGGGCCGACTCAACGCGGAGGTCAGGCGTGAGGTCGGCGATCCGGCGACCGGCGAGGAGTTCCCGCACGTCTACGGCCCGATCGAGGTCGACGCCGTCCAAGCCGTGCACACCCTGCACCCGACCCACGACCTGCCGCACGACGAGGCCGCCACCGCATCGCGCACCGCGGTCGTCATACCCAGCGACCTCGGCACCGTGTGGGACACCCTCACCGACTGGCAACGCGCCGGCCGCTGGCTGCCCGGCGTCAGCACGATCACTGCGGACGGTCCGACCGGCGTCGGCACCCGGCTGACCTACCTGACCACCGACGGTGCGTTCGTCAGCACCGTTACCGCGGCCGACCGGGGACGCTTGCTCCAGGTGCGCTCGGAGCGCGGCGGCCTGGCCTCGACGCACTCCTTCCACCTGGGCCGTGCGTTCAGCGACGAACGCGCGGCCACCGTGCTGACGCTGGTGACGGAGGTCGACGGCACCGGCTCTCCCGAGGCCCTGCGCGAGGCGCGCAGCGAGGTCGGGCTGGCCGACCGCGCCCTACCCGAGCTGTTGCGCCGCACCATCCTCGGCTGACCGGTCGGGGTGCGTCGCGTCCAGCACCTCGCGATAGCGCCGCAACGTGCGGGCACCGGCGTCGGCGTCCTGCGGCTGCACCTCCGCCGCGACCGGCACGTCCCATGCGGGCGGCTCGGCGTCGCCCGACAGCGCCCACGCGGCCTGCCGGGCGGCTCCCCGCGCGACATACTCGGCCGGCTCCGGCACGACGACCGGCACCCCGAAGATGTCGGCGGCGACCGTGCGCACCGTCCGGGACGCGGCAGCCCCGCCGATCAGCAGGACCCGGTTGGTGCGAATCCCGTTGCGCTGCAACGCATTGACGCAGCCGGCGAGGTTGCAGAGCATCCCCTCGACATACGCCCTCGCGAGATGGCCGGGCGTCGAGTTGGCGCGCGTGATGCCCGCGAGCGTGCCGGTCGCCGTCGGCAGGTTGGGGGTGCGTTCGCCGTCGAGGAAGGGCAGCAGCGTCAGCCCGCCCGCGCCGGCCGGTGCCTCTCCCGCGAGCCGGTCGAGCTCGGTCAGGTCGATGCCGAGCGTCGCGGCCGCGGCGGACAGCACGCGTGCCGCGTTCAGTGTCGCGAGCAGCGGCAGGTGCCGGCCGGTCGCGTCCGCGAAGCCGGCAACCTCGCCGCGCTCGTCCCCGACGACCGAGTCGTGCACCGCGAAGACCGCGCCGCTCGTGCCGAGCGAGACCACGACGTCGCCCGGCTCCAGCCCGAGTCCGAGCGCGGCAGCCGCGTTGTCACCGGTGCCGGCCGCGACGAGCAGATCTCCGGCGTGGCCGGCCGGTTCGGCCGGACCGAGCGCCCGCGGCACCTCCACGTCGCGTCCGAAGGCCATCCGGAGCAGGTCGAGGCGGTAGTCCTCGGTGACCGGCGACCAGTAGGCAGTGCCCGAGGCATCTCCCCGATCGGTGGTCCACTCGGTGAATCCGCCTGTCTCGGCAAGGATCTGGCCAGTCAGCCAGTCGTGGGGAAGCACGACCGTGCGGGTGCGGGCGGCGTGCTCGGGCTCGTGTTCGGCGAGCCAGCGCAGCTTCGTGCCGGTGAAGCTCGCCACCGGCACGAGGTCGACCGCGTCGACCCAGGCCCGTGGTCCGCCGAGCTCGGCGGTCAGCGCGCGGGCCGCGTCGGCCGAGCTGGTGTCGTTCCAGAGCATCGCGTCGCGCACGAGCTCCCCGGCGTCGTCGAGGGTGACCATGCCGTGCTGCTGGCCGCCGACGGCGATGGCCGCGACGCCGTCGAGCAGGCCGTCCTGCCGTGCTGTGCGGAAGGCGTCCCACCATGCGGCGGCACTGACCTGCGTGCCGTCGGGGTGGCTCGCCCGCCCCTCACGGACGGTGCGGCCGGTGGCCGCGTCGCAGACGACGATCTTGCAGGACTGGGTCGAGGAGTCGACCCCGGCGACGAGGGTGGTCGAGGAGTCCGTGGTCATTCCGCGGTCAACCTCGCAGCCGGTCGACGGTCTCCTGCAGCGTGGCGCGAGATCCCTTCTCGTGCAACGACTTCAGTGCAGCCCTGTATGGCGTGGTAAATGCCTCCCGGTCGACCAGGTCACCGAACAGCGTCGGGTCACGCAGGAACGCCAGATCGTCCTCGCCTTGCCTGGCGGCGGCCGCCATCACCTGCTCCTTGCGGTGGTCGACGATGTCGATCGGCTGGCCGTCCTCGTCGACACCCTCCGCGTAGCGGGCCCACGCAGCGACCACCAGCGCGGCGCGGTCCACCGGCCGCCCGGCGTCGAGGGCCTCGCGGATCACCGGCACCAGCCACTTCGGGATCCGGTCGCTGCTCTCGGCGCACAGCCGCGCCAGGGTGTCGCGCACCTCGGGGTTGGCGAAGCGCTCGACCAGCTCCCGCCGGTAGGCCGCGAGGTCGACGCCCGGGACCTCGGGCAGAGTCGGCGAACCCTCGAATTCCATGTAACCGAGCAGGAACTCCGCGAACAGCGGGTCCTGGGCGACCTCGTGGGCGTAGCGGTAGCCGGCGAGGTAGCCGAGGTAGCACAGCGCCTGATGGCTGGCGTTGAGCAGCCGCAGCTTCATCAGCTCGTAAGGCACCACGTCGGGCACGACCTGCACTCCGACGTCCTCCAGCGGCGGCCGGCCGTCGGTGAACTCGTCCTGCAGCACCCACTGGGTGAACGGCTCGCAGACGACCGGCCAGCCGTCCTGGATGCCGAACTCCTCGGCGAGCCGCTCGATGTCCTCCGGCGACGTCACCGGCGTGATCCGGTCCACCATCGAGTTGGGGAAGACGACGTTGGTTTCGATCCAGTCCGCGAGGCCGGCGTCCTTCAACCGGGCGAAGGACGTGATCGTGTAGCGGGCGACGTCGCCGTTGCCGGGCAGGTTGTCGCACGACATCACCGTGAACGGTGGTGTGCCTGCTTCCCGGCGGCGCCGCAGCGCCTCGACGATGAAGCCGAATGCCGTTGTCGGCGTTGCATTCTCGGCAAGGTCGGCCTGGATGGAGGGGTGCCCGGCGTCGAACTCCCCGGTCACCTGGTCGATCAGGTAGCTGCCCTCGGTGATGGTCAGCGACACGATGCGGGTGGCCGGGTCGGTCATCGCCGACAGCACGGCCTCCGGGTCGGTCGGCGCGTGCAGCATCCGGCTGATCGAGCCGATCACGCGCGGCTCCAGCCGGCCGTCCGGGTGCTTGACGACCAGCGTGTAGAGGCCGTCCTGGTCGTTCAGCACCTGCACGATGCGCTCGTCCTGCGGCAGCACCCCGACACCGGTGATCGCCCAGTCATCGGCGGCGCCGCCGGACATGAGCGCATCGACATACATCGCCTGGTGCGCCCGGTGGAAGCCGCCGACGCCGAGGTGCACGATGCCGGTGGTGTTCGCCGACCGGTCGTAGCTCGGCACCACGACCCGCGAATCCAGTTGGTGGACGGTGCTTTCGGACAGTGGGGTGGCACTCACCCGACTCACCGTACCGCGCCCATGGACAGTCCCTGGACCAGCTTGTCCTGGGCGGCGAACCCGGCCGCCAGCACGGGCAACGAGACCACGAACGACGCCGCGCACACCTGGGCGAGGAACAGCCCCTGGCTGGTCACGAAGCCGGTGAGGAAGACCGGCGCCGTCTCCGCGCGGGTGCCGGTCAGCACCCGGGCGAAGAGCAGCTCGTTCCAGCTGAAGATGAAGCAGATCAACGCCGCGGACGCGATGCCCGGCATGATGACCGGCGCGATGATCTCGCGGAGCGTGCGCACGAGTCCGGCACCGTCGACCTGCGCCGCCTCGAGCATCTCGTCGGGGATCTCGGAGAGGAAGGAACGCAGCATCCACACCGCGATCGGCAGGTTCATCGAGGTGTAGAGGATGATCAGCAGCCAGATGTTGTCCAGGAACTTGATCTTCTCGGCGAACAGGTAAACCGGCAGCAGCGCCGCGACGACCGGCATGAACTTGGTCGACAGGAAGAAGAACAGCACGTCGCTCCACTTCTTCACCGGCCGGATCGACAGGGCGTATGCCGCGGGCAGCGCGAGGCAGAGCACGAACACCGTCGAGATGACGCTCGCCGTCAGCGAATTCAGGATCGGCGGCCACGGGTTGGAGCCGAAGAACGCGCTGTAGCCCTCGGTGCTGAACGGCGACAGGATCTTCGGCGGGTTGGTCGCCGCGTCCGTCTCGGAGTGGAACGACGTCCAGATCATCCACACGACCGGGAAGACGAACAGCACCGAGATGATCCAGGCGGCGCCGGTGAGCAGCACCCCGGACCGCTTCTTCTTGCCGGCCTGGGTCATCGCCGGGCCGGCCTGAGCTTCCTTCACAGTGGTCATCGGGGTCCTCGCAAAGTATCGGAGCGACGAAGGAGCGGAGAACTTTGTGGGGTGATCATCGGGTCTCCTCCCGGAACAAACTGAGCACGGTCCGCAGCGCGAAGGTCGCGATGATGATCGTGCCGATCACGACGATCACACCCGCGGCGGACGCGGTGCCGTAATCGTGTGCGGAATAGAAGGTTTGGTAGATGTAGTACGGCAGGTTGGCGGTGCCGAGACCACCCGAGGTGATGGTGAAGACGGCGTCGAAGTTCTGCACGATGTAGATGGCGCCGAGCAGCCCGGACAGTTCGATGTACTGCCGCAGGTGCGGCAACGTCATGTTGGTGAAGATCTGCCAGCCGGACGCGCCGTCGATGCGGGCCGCCTCGACCACGTCCATCGGCCGGCTCTGCAGACCGGCCAGCAGGATCAGCATCATGAACGGCGTCCACTGCCAGACCAGCGAGAACATCACCGCGATCAGCGGGTGGTCGCTGATCCAGTCCGGCTGCGGGGCGCTGTCCCCGAACAGGAACTTCAGCACCCCGTTGAACAAGCCGTACTGCGCGTTGTAGAGCGCGTGCTTCCAGAGCAGCGCCGCCGCGACCGGCACGATCAGGAACGGCGTGATCATCAGCGTGCGCGCGATGCTGCGGCCCCGGAACTTGCGGTCCAGCAACAGCGCGATCGCCAGCCCCAGCACCAGGCTGATCAGCACCACGCCCACGGTGAGCAGGACGGTGACGATGATCGCCTCACGCGCGTTGACGTCGGTCAGCACGGTCTTGAAATTGTCCAAGCCGGCGAAGCTGCGGTCGTCGGGGTAGTAGGCGTTCCAGTTCATGAACGAGATGACGATCGTCGCCACGAACGGCAACTGCGTCACCACGATCATGAAGATCAGCGCCGGCAGCAGCGGTGCCCGCCGCGCCCAGGCGCCCGCCTTGGCCAGCGAGGTCGACTTGTCCGGATCGACGCCCGAGTCCTTGGTCACCGCGGCAGCGGACGTATCAGCACTCATGCCAGATCACTTCCCTTCCCGCTTCCGGTACTGCTTCGCGACATCGTCCGCGAGCTGCTGGCCCTTCGTCAGGGCGCTCTTGACCGACTCCTTGCCGGCGATCGCCGAGCTGATGTCCTGACTCACCTGGGTGCCGAGATTGGTGAACTCGGGGATGTCGACGAACTGGATGCCCGGTGCCGGGCGCGGCTGCACGCCCGGGTTGTTCGGGTCGGCACCCTCGATCGCCTGAAGGGTCGGCTTGGCGAAGGCGGACGACTTCGCCAGGTATGCCGGGTTGGAGTAGAGCGATTCGCGTGAACCCGCCGGAACCCTCGTCCAGCCGAGCTTTTCGCCGACCAGTTGCTGGTATTGCTTGCTGCTGGCCCACGACACGAACTTCCACGCGGCCGACTGCTTCGTGCTCGCCTGCTCGATCGCCCACGACCACGTGTAGAGCCAGCCGGCGCTCTTGGTCTCGACGACGGGGGCCGGCGCGTAACCGATCTTGCCCTTGACCGGCGAGCCGTCCGCCTCGAGCGAGCCCGCGGCGGACGTCGCGTCGTACCACATCGCGACACTGCCCTGGGTGAGGTTGTTCAGGCACTCGGTGAAGCCGGCCTGCGCCGCACCCTTCTCCCCGTGGCGCCGCACCAGGTCCACGTAGAACTGCGTCGCGCGGGTGAACTCCGGTGCGTCGACCTTGGCCTTCCAGTCCTTGTCGAACCACGTGCCGCCGAAGGTGTTGACCACCGTGGTGAGCGGAGCCATCACCTGCCCCCAGCCCGGCTGGCCGCGCAGGCAGATCCCCGCCATACCGGGCCGGGCGCCGTCGACCTTGGCCGCGATGTCGGCGACCTGCTGCCAGGTCGGGTTCGGCGGCATCGTGATGCCCTTGGACGCGAGGACGTCCTTGCGGTACATCAGGAACGACGACTCGCCGTAGAACGGCTCGCCGTACACCGTGCCGTCGACGGTGAGCGCCTTCTGCATCGACTTCAGGATGTCGCCCTGGTCGAAGCCCGGATCCTTGGCGATGTCGTCACTGAGTGGCGCCACCCAGCCGCTCTTGGCGTAGATCGGGATCTCGAAGTTGGACAGCGTCGCCACGTCGTACTGCCCGGCCTGGGAGGAGAACTCCTGGCTGGCCTTGTCGCGCAGGTCGTCCTCGGGCAGCACCGTGTAGTTGACCTTGATGCCGGTCTGCTTGGTGAAGTACTGGTCGGTCAGCTTCTGCAGGTCGATCATCTGCGGGTTGTTGACCATCAGCACGTTGATCGTGTTGGCGCCACCCCCTCCGCCGCCACCGCCCCAGCCGGCGGCGGCCCCGCACGCGGTGAGCGTGCTCATCGCGACTGCACCGGCCGCCAGGGCCGCAATCCGTCGTCTCCGCGCTCGCATGCGTCCTCCTCAGGAGTCGTGAGAAACTCAACTCGGTTGTGCTCATATGAGCAGTTCTCCGCACAGATGAGAAATAGTGTGACACACTTCACCGGGTCAGGTGGGCAAATCGGGGACCGAAGTGCCCGTGGACGACAGCGGATGGACAAGGGGGCCGGACGTGCCGAACGTGCCGATCGAATCGACCAGCAGCGATCGCGCGCTGCTCGCCGGGGTCGCCCGGCGGTTCTATCTGCAGGACCAGTCCAAGATCGAGATCGGCCGCGAGCTCGGCCTCTCCCGCTTCAAGGTGGCCCGGCTGCTCGATGCCGCGCGCGCCCGCGGCATCGTGCGGATCGACATCCTCGGAGAGCCGCAGGTCGACTACCGCCTCTCCGAACGTCTCGCCGAGCAGCTCGGGCTCGCCGCGGCCGTGGTGGTGCGACCCGACACCGAGCAGACCGTCCAGGAGCTGCGGCGCGACATCGGCGCGATGGCGGCCCGGGAGCTGACCCGCATCGTCACCGAGCGCGACGTGCTCGGCCTGCCGTGGTCCCGCACGGTCTCGGCGACGGTCGCGGCCCTGGAGCAACTGCCCCGCGTGCCGGTCGTGCAACTGTCCGGGGCGCTCGCCATACCCGATGTCGAGACGCCGGTCGACGTCGTGCGCAGCGCCGCGAACCTGAGCCACGGCACCGCCCACCATTTCTATGCGCCGCTCGTGGCCGCCGACGCCGACAGCGCGCACATGTTGCGGCGGCAGCCGGGCGTCGCCGATGCGCTCGACCGGGTGCCCGACGTGACGGTGGCCGTCGTCGGCGTCGGCGGCTGGGCGTCCGGCGAGTCCACCCTCTACGACCTCGCCACACCCGCCGAGCGCGACGCGATGACCACGGCCGGCGCGATCGGCGAGATCTCGGGGGTGTTCATCGACGCGGGCGGCAACCCGGTCGACGGTGACCTCGCCGACCGCATCATCACGCTGTCGGCCGATCAGCTGCGCGGCATACCCGACGTGATCGGCCTGGTCCTCGGCGCGCCGCGCGCCGATGTGGTGCGGGCGGCGGTCAGGGGCGGTTACGTCAACCGGCTGGTCGTCGACCGTCCGCTCGCCGAGGCATTGCTGCACGAGTTGCCGACGCGCTGAGATGTGCCGCCCGGCGGCGGGCTATCGTCTGATGACGTGGCACAACACTTTGACGTCGTAGTCCTCGGTGCAGGTCCTGGTGGGTATGTCGCGGCCATCCGCGCCAGCCAGCTCGGCCTCAAGACCGCCATCATCGAGAAGCAGTACTGGGGCGGCATCTGTCTCAACGTCGGCTGCATCCCGTCCAAGGCGCTGCTGCGCAACGCGGAGATCGCCCACATCCTGACCAAGGAAGCCAAGACGTTCGGCATCTCCGGCGACGTGTCGATGGACTATGGCGTCGCCTTCACCCGCAGCCGCGGCGTCGCCGACGCCAGCGCCAAGGGCGTGCACTACCTGATGAAGAAGAACTCCGTCACCGAGTTCGAGGGCACCGGCACCTTCACCGACCCGCACACGATCGAGGTCGCACTCAACGCCGGCGGCTCGGAGACGGTGACCGCCGACAACGTCATCATCGACACCGGCACCACGACCCGGCTCATCCCGGGCACCGAGCTGTCCGAGCGGGTCGTCACCTTCGAGGAGCAGATCCTCACCGACAACCTCCCGGAGTCGATCGTCATCGCCGGCTCCGGTGCCATCGGCGTCGAATTCGCTTACGTGATGAGCCAATACGGCGTCGACGTCACGATCGTGGAGTTCCTCGACCGGATGGTGCCGACTGAGGACGCCGACGTGTCCAAGGAGCTGCTGCGGCAGTACAAGAAGCTCGGCATCAAGGTGCTGCTGTCGACCAAGGTCGAGTCGATCGACGACTCCGGCGACAAGGTCAAGGTCACCGTCTCCCCCGCGGCCGGCGGCGACAGCCAGGTCATCGAGACCGACAAGGTGCTGCAGGCGATCGGCTTCGCGCCGCGCACCCAGGGCTACGGCCTGGAGAAGACCGGCGTGGAGCTCAACGACAAGGGCGCCATCGCGGTCGATGCCCGGGGCCGCACCAACGTCGACGGCGTCTACGCGATCGGCGACGTCACCGGCAAGCTGATGCTCGCGCACACCGCCGAGGCGATGGCGATCGTCGCCGCCGAGACCATCGCGGACGTCGAGACCGTCGAGATCGACTTCGACATGATCCCGCGGGCGACGTTCTGCCAGCCGCAGATCGCCTCGTTCGGCTACACCGAGCAGCAGGCCAAGGACCTCGGGTATGACGTCAAGACCGCGTCGTTCCCCTACTCCGCCAACGGCAAGAGCCGCGGCATGGCCGAGACCGTCGGCTTCGTGAAGGTGGTCGCCGACGCCAAGCACAACGAACTGCTGGGCGCCCACATGATCGGCCCCGAGGTCACCGAGCTGCTGCCCGCGCTCACGCTCGCGCAGAAGTGGGACCTGACCGCCGACGAGGTGTCGCGCAACATCTTCGCCCACCCGACGCTGAGCGAGGCCGTCAAGGAGGCCGTCGAGGGCATCGCCGGCCACATGATCAACCTCTGAGTCTGATCAAGCTCTGAGTCTGATTACCTCTGAGGTTGATCAAGCTCTGAGCCGGCTCGCAGCCGCCCGGGTGAGAATGGCCCGGTGCAGCTGCTCCTCCTGCTGACCGCCCACGGTCGTGCCTGGCTCGACAGTCATGTCCTCGACCCCGGACGGCTGCCGCTGCTGCTCGCGCTCTTCGCGTTCATCGCGACCTTCCTGGTCACCCGCACGATCACCCGGCTGATACGCGCCGGGCGCGGGCCGTTCCGCAACCGGGTGTCGTCGGCCGGGGTGCACGTCCACCATGCAGTGCCCGGGCTGGTGGTGCTGCTCATCGGCTCGTTCGCCAGCCTGGCAGCGCGTGGGACGCGCCCGTGGATCGAGATCGCGGCAGTGCTGATCGGCGTCGGCGCGTCGTTGCTGCTGGACGAGTTCGCGCTGATCCTGCACCTGCGCGACGTCTATTGGAGCGGCGAGGGCCGGGTCTCGGTGGAGCTGGTGACGCTGACGACGGCGTGCCTCGCCCTGCTGACGATCGGACTGGAACCCTTTCATTTCCATGCCGATCCACGACATCACTGGATCCACCTGGTGATGCTCGCCGGATTGCCGGTGCACATCCTCACCGAGATCGTGGTCGTGCTGAAGGGCAAATACCACGTCGCCCTCATCGGTGCCTTCGTCGGCCCGGTGGCCCTCTTCGCCTCCCTCACCCTCGCCCGGCCGCACTCCTGGTGGGGCGGGCGCTACGGCCCGGCCAAGGCGGCCCGGGCCGCCGAGCGCAGCCGCCGCTGGGACGCCCAATGGGGGCGGCTCACCGCGAACATCGCCGACTTCGTCGCGGGCGGCCCCACCGACCCCGACCCGGCGGAGCGACGTCGGTAGGGTCCAGCGTCATGACCGCACCCGCCGCCCTCAAGACCGCGTTCGTGCTCGGCGGTGGCGGCGTGCTCGGCGCCACCCAGATCGGTGCCATGCGCGCCCTGCTGCAGCGCGGCATCACCCCGGACCTGGTCGTCGGCACCAGCATCGGCGCGATCAACGGATCGTTCGTCGCGGCCGAGCCGAGCGAGGACGGCATCGAGGCGCTCGGCGAGTTGTGGGCCGGGCTCGGGAGTGGGCGGCTGCTCTTCGACACCGGCACCTCCCGCGGCCGCCGACGCTGGCGGCCGGGCCGGTTGCGCACCCACCTCTACTCCCCTGGTCCGCTGCTGCGCATCCTGCGCCAGGAGCTTCCGGTGCAGACATTCGAGGAGTTGCAGGTGCCCTTCCAGTGCGTCGCCGCAAGTGTCGAACATGCTGTGTCCCACTGGTTTTCGTCGGGCAAGCTGCCCGAGGCGATCGCCGCGTCCTGCGCCGTGCCCGGGCTCTTCCCGGCGATGCGGATCGGCGACGAGCATTTCTTCGACGGCGGACTGGTGCACTCGATCCCGGTCGGCCGCGCGGTGAGCCTGGGCGCGACCGACGTCTACGTCCTGCAGGTGGGCCGGGTCGAGCAGGCACTCAGCCCGCCCCGCTGGCCGTGGCAGGTCGGGCAGGTCACCTTCGAGATCGCCCGCCGGCACCGCTACCTCGAAGAGATCGCGTCGGTGCCCGACCGAGTGCGGCTGCACGTGCTGCCGACCGGCACGAGCGACGCGCCGATGGTGTCGCTGCTGCACATCAACCGCGCGTTCGTCCTCGGACGGGTCAACTCGGCATACGACGCCGCGCATGCCTATCTCGACGAGGAAGAACGCCGCTCGTCGTGATCGTGCCCCCGCGCTGGGTGCGGCGCGTCGTCTGCCACCCGGTGCAGGTCATCGGCGGCATGGCTCTGCTCGTCGTCCTGTCTGCCGGCACCGGGCTCGCGCTGATCCTCGAAATCCCTTCGCGTCGCAAGCGATTGACCCGCATCCTGATCATGCTGGCGGCAGCGATCGCGGCCGATCTCAGTGTGGTCGTCGGCGCGTGGCGCCTCTGGGTGAGGAGGCGGCTGGGCCGTTCCGATCCGGCGACCTGGCGGCTCGACCACATCGACCTGATCGGGTCCGCGCTGCACCGGGTCATCGCGATCGCGCAGCGGGTGATGAGGATCCGGCTGCTGATCGACATCGACCCACGCACCCGGACGTATGACGCAGGCCTGCTCGTGCTGAGCCGGCATGCGGGGCTGGGCGACTCCCCGCTGATCGCCTACGTCCTCACCCACCACCTGCGACGTGAGCCGCGCGTGCTGCTCAAGCGCTTCCTGCTCTGGGACGCCGCGGTCGACCTGGTCCTCACTCGCCTCGACGCGCACTTCCTCCCCTCGCGCCGCGTCGACCGGGAGGAAAGCAGCCGCCGGCTGGTCGAATTCGCGCAGAGCATCGATGCCGACGACGACGCGTTGCTGCTCTTCCCCGAGGGCCGCAACTGGACGCCGGCCCGGTGGGAGGCGCAGTTGGCGCAGGCGAGCGACGACGAAGCGCGCTGGATGCGGCAGCACCCCTCGGTCCTGCCGCCCCGCTCCGGTGGCCTGCGCCGCCTGCTCGCCGCCCGGCCGGGGCTGCCGCTCGTGGTCGCCGCGCACCGCGGGCTGGAAGGTTTCAACTCGGTGCGCACCATCTGGCAGGGCGTGCCGCTGGACGGCACCGTCGAGGTGCGGCTCCGCATGCACCCCGCACCGCCGGACGACCAGACCCACCAGTGGCTGCACGACCGGTGGGGCGAGATCGACGCATGGGACCGCGCCGCCCAGCGGTCTACGTCGCCTTCCTGACGGCCTTCTTGGCCGTCCTGCTGGCTGTCGCGCTGGCCGCCTTCTTGGTCGTCTTGCCGGCCGCTTTCTTGGTCGTCTTCGTGGCGGACGACTACGAGTCGGGCTCGGCGTCCGGGTCGATGACCGCGGTGCAGCAGATCGATGGCGCCCTCGGCGTCGCGGTGCTCGGCACGGTCTTCTTCGGTCACGTCGACGGCGGAACAGGCTCTCGCACTGCGATTTTCGGCGCCGCGACCCAGGTCACGACCTGGGTGGCGATCGGCGCGGTCGCGATCGCCTTCGCGCTCACCTTCCTGCTGCCGAAGCGCACCCGCGAGGGAGCCCCCGCGCACGCCTGATCGACCGGCCCATCAACGCATCGAGAGGCACACACAATCGGGTCGAACGTGTGTGCCTCTCGGTGCGGAGGTGTGCCTCTCGGTCAGGAGGGCTGCTCGGTCAGGAGGTCGGTGCCGCCACGATCGCGAAGGCGAGGCCGTCGATGCGGGCGCGCGCCTCGCCGTCGGTGGCGACGGTCTCGCCGACCCGGCGGGCGAGTGCCTGCAGCTCCTGCTGGGTGAGGCCCGGCAGCACCGACAGCACCACGCGCAGCTCCCCCGGCTCGGCGCCCGCCTCGCCGCGGGCCTCGGCGACGTCCGGCTCGTCGGCGACCGCCTTGCGCAACGCCTGCTGCACATGCTGATCGAGGTATGGCGGAAGCCACTCGTGACGTTGCGCGAGTGCCCACACCATGCTCGGCCGCAGCACCAGCGGCTGCGGCGAGGCGACGTCGAGCACCATGACGTCGCACTGCTCGCCCACGGCCGCCTGCGCCGCCAGCGCGGCGGTGACCGGGGACGGCCGGGCGGCCGGGTCCCACGCCGCGAGGGCCACCACGTCGGAGAAGACCGGCAGGGCGCGCTCCCCGGACTGCGCGGTGAGGGTGACCACCGCCATGTCGGTGGTCTTCTCGACGGCGTGCTCGCCGGAGTCGTCGACCTCGGTCGGTGCGGCGACGACCGGGACCAGCAGCCGCGCCCCGGCGAGCGCCGCCATCAGCCGGCGCTCGTCCGTGCGGTCGGCCAGCGCCGCCGCGAGGCCGGCGTCGACCGACCCGTCGTCGCCGTCGAATCCGGTGCCGGCGAGGGACCGGCCCGCGAACGTCTGCCCAGCCGAGTCAGCCGCACCGGCCGTGCCACCCGGGTCAGCCGCACCGCCCGAGCCGGCCGTGCCACCCTGGTCAGCCGCACCGGTCGTGCCGCCCGAGCCGGCCGTGCCACCCGGGTCAGCCGGACCGGCTGCAGGGCCGTCCTGTCCGTTCGCCGGGCCGCTCGTCACGTCCGCGCCTCCGGCCGGCCGGCCAGGTCGAGGGCGTCGGAAAGCTCGAAAGCCCCCTTGTAGAGCGCTGATCCGATGATCGCGCCCTCCACTCCGTCGGGCACGAGCTCGCGCAGCGCCCGCACGTCGTCCAGGGTCGAGACCCCTCCGGAGGCGACGACGGGCCGGTCGGTGCGCGCACAGACCTGCTGCAGCAGCGTCACATTGGGCCCCTGCAGCATGCCGTCCTTGGCGACATCGGTCACCACGTAGCGCTCACAACCCTCGCGGTCGAGACGCTCGAGGGTCTCCCAGAGGTCGCCGCCCTCCTGGGTCCAGCCGCGCGCCGCCAGGGTGGTGCCGCGCACGTCGAGCCCGACCGCGATGCGGTCACCGTGCTCGGCGATCGCCTGCGCGGTCCACTCCGGGTCCTCCAGCGCGGCGGTGCCGAGGTTGACCCGGCGGCATCCGGTCGCCAGCGCCGCGGCGAGCGACTCGGCGTCGCGGATGCCCCCGGAGAGTTCCACCTGCAGGTCGAGCCGGCCGATGATGCCGGCCAGCAGGTCGCGGTTGCTGCCGCGCCCGAACGCCGCGTCCAGGTCGACCAGGTGCAGCCACTCGGCACCGGCGTCCTGCCAGGCCTTCGCCGCCTCGAACGGGTCACCGAAGCGCCCGCCGGTGCCGGCCACGCCCTGCACGAGCTGCACGGCCTCGCCGCCGGCCACGTCGACCGCGGGCAGCAGCTGCAGCCGGGGAGCCGCCTCGTCAGTCATCGAAACTCCTTGATCTGAGCGCTGATTGGTAGATGTCGAAGGTCGCAGACTACGAAGATCACAGACTACGCAGCCAGTTGGCGACCAGCTGGGCGCCGGCGTCGCCGGACTTCTCGGGATGAAACTGCGTGCCGGTGAGCGGACCGTCCTCGACCGCCGCCACGAACGCGCCGCCGTGCTCCGCGGTCGTCACGAGCGGGTAGCCGGCGACGCGGCTGGCGAGCAGCTGCGACGCGGCGTAGGAGTGCACGAAGTAGAAGCGTTCGTCCGCGACACCCGCGAGGAGCGTCGACTCCTCCGGTGCCTGCACCAGGGACCAGCCCATGTGCGGCACGACCGGCGCCTGCAACCGGTCGACGACCCCGACGAAGTGGCCGAGACCCGGTGGCGGCGGTTGCAGCGTCGTGGGTTCGGTCGACCCGTCGAAGAGCACCTGGAAGCCGACACAGACCCCGAGCACCGGCCGGCCGCTCGCGATGCGCTCGGCGATCACCTCGCGACCCCCCGCGGCGAGCAGCCCCGTCATACAGGCGTGGAAGGCGCCGACGCCGGGCACATAGAGTCCGTCGGCGGCCAGTGCGGCGTCGTGGTCGGCGGTGAGGGTGACGTCGGCCCCGACCCGCTCGAGCATCCGCACGACCGACCGGACATTGCCGCTGCCGTAGTCGAAGACGACGACCTTCTTCACATCGACTCCAACTCGGCCCGAATTTCCTTGTCTTCCTTGGTCACCCGAGCGAAGCGATCGACCGACTTGCCGTCGGGCTCGATGAGCGCCGCGTCGTCCGCCGACTTCACGACGCCGCCACGCAGGAGCTCCTCCCCCGGCAGCGCGAGGGTCGTCATCAGGTCGGAGAGCACGTCGAGCGCGAGTGCGGAGTGCTCGGCGAGCACCTGCCGGATCGGCCGGGTCGCCTCGGGCACGACCCCGGCGGCCATCGCGAGGTCACCCGGGCGCGCGGTCGGCAGCGACGGCAGGCCGGCGACGCCCCGTCCGGACTCCCAGACCAGCCACCGCGGCAGCGCACGCCAGCCGCGCGGGTGGACCACCACGACAGCGCGACCGCCGATCTCGAAGAATCCCAACGCTGTTCGCATTCGCGCCGGCACCGGGCGAGCAGCGGTGACCGTCAGCCGATCGTCGTATGGCGCAGGCCCCTGCGCAGCGCCGCCGGGCACGACGGCGGTCCACCCCGCGAGCGGCACGACGTATGACGGCACGATCCCCTGGCGCACCCACGCCGACGCCGACTTGGCGTCGCCGTGCAGCAGCAGCACGCCGGATCGACGACTCGGTGCCGCCATGGACTTACAGCGCGCCCTTGGCGCTCGGGATGCCGACGACGCGCGGATCGCGGGCGATGGCCGCGCGCAGCGCGCGGGCGACCGCCTTGAACTGCGCCTCGACGATGTGGTGCGGGTCGCGGCCGGAGAGCACCCGCACGTGCAGCGCGATCGCGGCGTGGTGGCCGAAGCTCTCCAGCACGTGCTGGGTCAGCGAGCCGGCGTAGTTGCCGCCGATGATCGCGTAGATCTGGCCGTCGGGTTCGCCGGTGTGCACGACGTAGGGGCGCCCGGCGACGTCGACGACCGCGTGCACCAGCGCCTCGTCGAGCGGCACGGTCGCGTCGCCGAAGCGGGAGATGCCGGACTTGTCGCCGAGCGCCTCGCGCACCGCCTGCCCGAGCACGATCGCGGTGTCCTCGACCGTGTGGTGCGCGTCGACGTCGAGGTCGCCGGTTGCCTTGACCGACAGGTCGATCAGGCTGTGCTTGGCGAAGCTCTCGAGCATGTGGTCGTAGAACCGCACGCCGGTCGAGACATCGCTCTGTCCGGTGCCGTCCAGGTCGAGCGACAGCTCGATCTGGCTCTCCTTGGTCGCCCGCTCGATGCGGGCGGTGCGGTGCTCGGTCATGCGTTGCCTTTCGTCGTGCTCGTGCGACCGGCGGCCGTGACCGTGCGCAATGCCTGCAGCACGGCGGTGTTCTCCTCGGCGGTGCCGGCGGTGATGCGCAGGTGGTGCGGGATGCCGACGTCACGCACCAGCACGCCCTCGTCGAGCAGAGCCTGCCACGCCGTCGCACTGTCGGCGAATCCCCCGACGAGCACGAAGTTGGCGTCGCTCGGGACCGGTTGCAGCCCGAGCTCGAGACAACCGTCGACGAGCGCGTCGCGGGTGGTCTTGATGCGCTCCACCATCGCCAGCATCGTGTCGGCGTGCTCCAGCGCCGCGCACGCGACGGCCTGCGTGACGCTCGAGAGGTGATAGGGCAGCCGCACCAGACGCATCAACTCGGCGAGTTCGGTTGCGGCGGCGAAGTATCCGAGCCGGGCGCCGGCGAACGCGAACGCCTTGGACATCGTCCGGCTCACCACCAGCCGGTCGCGGCCCGGCAGGAGCGTGAGCGCGCTGCGGGTGCCGGTGCGGGCGAACTCGGTGTAGGCCTCGTCGACGACCACGATCGCGTGGTCGCTCGCGTCATACACCCGCCGCACGACGTCGAGATCGATCGAGGTGCCGGTCGGGTTGTTCGGCGAGGTCAGGAAGATCAGGTCCGGGTCGTGCTGCTTGGTCTGCTCGACGGCGAGGTCGGCGTCGAGGTCGAAGCGCTTGGGGTCGGCGTCCCGCAGCCCGTCGATCCAGGTCGCCCCGCCGCGGCCGGCGATCAGCGGGTGCATCGAGTAGGACGGGGTGAAACCGAGCGCGGTGCGCCCCGCTCCCCCGAACGCCTGCACCAGGTGCTGCAGCACCTCGTTGGACCCGTTGGCCGCCCACACCTGGTCGGCGGTGACGTGCTCGCCACTCGTCTTCGTCAGGTATGACGCCAAAAGCTCTCGCAGCCGGGCAAATTCGCGGTCGGGATAGCGATTGAGCGTGGCCGCGACCTGCGCGACGTCGTGGGCGATCTGATCGACCACGACAGGCGGCACCGGGTAGGCGGACTCGTTGGTGTTGAGGGCGACCGGCACGTCGAGCTGCGGGGCGCCGTAGGGCGTTGCTCCCTGCAACTCGGGCCGCAGCAACGCCCGCAGCTCGGTCACGAGTCCGACGCGAAGCGGGCGGTGACCGCTTCGCCGTGTGCCGGCAGGTCCTCGGCGGTGGCGAGCGTGACCACGGTGTCGGCCACGTCGGCGAGCGCCTCGCGCGAGTAGTCGACCACGTGGATGCCGCGCAGGAAGGTCTGCACCGACAGGCCGCCGCTGTGGCAGGCGCACCCGCCGGTCGGCAGCACGTGGTTGGATCCGGCGGCGTAGTCGCCGAGGCTCACCGGCGCGTAGTCGCCGACGAAGATCGCGCCGGCGTTGCGGATGCGGGCCGCGACCGCCGCGGCGTCGCGGGTCTGGATCTCCAGGTGCTCGGCCGCGTAGGCGTCGACGACGCGCACGCCCTCGTCCACCCCGGAGACCAGCACGATGCCGGACTGCCGGCCGCCGAGGGCGGTCTTGACCCGGATCGTGTGCTTGGTGCGCGCGGCCCGCCGCTCGAGCGCCGCCTCGACGGCGGCGGCCAGCTCCTCGCTGTCGGTGACCAGCACCGACGCGGCCAGCTCGTCGTGCTCGGCCTGGCTGATCAGGTCGGCCGCGACCAGCTCGGCGTCGGCGGTCTCGTCGGCGAGGATCGCGATCTCGGTCGGGCCGGCCTCGGCGTCGATGCCGATGATGCCGAGCAGCAGGCGCTTGGCGGCGGCGACGTAGACGTTGCCCGGGCCGGTCACCAGCGTCACCGGCTCGCAGACGGTCGCGCCGGAGGCGTCGCTCGCGCCATATGCGAACATCGCGACTGCCTGGGCGCCGCCGACGGCGTAGACCTCGTCGACCCCGAGCAGCGCGCACGCCGCGAGGATCGTCGGGTCCGGATAGCCCACGAAATCACCGGTGTTCGAGCTTTGCGGCGGGCTGGCGACGGCAAGCGAGCCGACACCGGCGATCTGCGCCGGCACGACGTTCATCACGACGCTGCTCGGGTAGACCGCCTGGCCGCCCGGCACGTAGAGCCCGACGCGGTCCACCGGCACCCAGCGTTCGGTGACGGTGCCGCCGGGGACGACCTGGGTCACCGAGTCGACCCGTGCCTGGTCGGCGTGCACCAGCCGGGCGCGGCGGATCGACTCCTCCAGGGCGGCGCGCAGCGTCGGCTCGAGCGCGGCGAGCGCCTTGTCGAGCACCTCCGCCGGCACCCGGAGCGACGGCGGCCGGATGCCGTCGAAGCGCTCGTCGAGGTCGAGGATCGCGTCGACCCCGCCCGCATGCACCTGCTCGCAGATCGGCCGCACGGTCTCCAGTGCGGCCTCGACGTCGAGTTCGGCGCGGGGCAGGGCTTCGCGCAGCGCACGCGCGTCCAGGGAGGACAGGGCGGCACCACGCAGGTCGACACGAGCAATCACGCGGCAATTCTAGGGTCGCGGCCAGCGTGACCCGCGTCGCGTCCGAGGCGCGAGCGACCGAGGGCCATACTCAGGTGGCGTGAGCCTGGTCCAGATGCACGGCTGGCGCGACGAGGTCGCGGTGCTGATCTTCGTGATCTGCGGCGCGCTGCTCGCCGCGGCGATCGTGCGCTGGGGACGACTCGGCAGCGGTCTCGGCCAGCTGACCGCGGCGGCTCGGGCGACCGTGCAGCTGGCGGTTGTCGGCCTGGTGATCGGTGCGGTGCTGCACTCGTGGCCGCTGTCGCTGCTCTTCTGCGCGCTGATGCTCGGTGTCGCGGCGTTCACCAGCGCCCACCGGATCCTCGGCCGGTGGTCGCCCTGGACGCTGCTGCCGATCTGTGCAGGGGTCGTGCCGGGTGTCCTCGGCATGCTGGCGACCGGGCTGGTGCCGGTGCGGCCGATCGCGGTCATCCCCGTGCTGGGCATCGTCGGCGGCAACTCGATGACCGCGACCTCGTTGACCGGCAAGCGGATCCACGATGCGCTCAGCACCAGATATGGCGAATACGAGGCCGGGCTGTCGATCGGTCTCAGCGACCGCGACGCCGCCGACGTGGTCGCCCGCGACGACGCCGCGCTGGCGCTGATCCCCGGGCTCGACCAGACCCGCACCGTCGGGATCGTCACGCTGCCAGGGGCTTTCGTCGGTGCGCTGCTCGGTGGGGCGAGCGCGTGGGAGGCCGCGGCCGTGCAGCTGCTCGTGCTGATCGCGCTGCTGGTGGCGCAGGCGATCGCGGTGCTGGTGACCACCGAGCTGACCATCCGCGGCATGCTCGGCGCGATCGGCCGCTCCCGCTGAGTCGCTACCGGGTCGGCTCGAAGTCGTCGCCCTCGTCGGGGTCGGAGCCGTAGAACTCCCGCTCGACGACGGCGCGGGCCCGCCGGGCGACGCGCAGGTAGCGCTCCCCCAGCTCGTGACCGGCGCCGACCGGTGCGCCGAGGATGCGGGCGATGCCGTCGGCGTCGGTGAGGTTGCTCGGCAGCGCGTCGACCGGACGACCCCGCCACAACACCGATGCGTTGCGCAATCGCGTTGCCAGCGACCATGATTCGCGGAGCGCAGCGGCGTCCCGCAGGCTGATCAGGTCGTGCTCGGCCATCACCCGCAACGGCGTGATCGTGCCCGGATGACGCAGTGCCGGGATCTCGTGGGCGTGCTCCAGCTGCGCCAGCTGGACCGTCCACTCCACGTCGGACAGCCCGCCGCGACCCAGCTTGAAATGGGTGCGCACGTCTCCCCCGCGCGGGATGCGCTCGGCCTCCATGCGCGCCTTGAGAGTGCGGATCTGCCGCACCGCCTTCTCGCTGATGCCCCCCTCCGGCCAGCGCAACGGGTCGATCAGGTCGGTGAACCGGCGACCGAGGTCCTCGTCGCCGGCGACGGGCGTCGCCCGCAGCAGCGCCTGCGCCTCCCAGCCCTCCGACCAGCGCTCGTAGTAACCGGCGTATGACGCGAGCGTGCGCACGATCGGCCCCGCCTTGCCCTCCGGCCGCAGGTCGGCGTCCACCCCGAGCGCCGGGTCCGGCCCGCTCGCGGACAGGCCGGTGCGCAGGTAGGCCACGACCTGCTCCGCCTGGGACTGGGCGACGCCGGCGTCGGCGCCGGGCAACGGGTCGTGCACGAACATCACGTCGGCGTCGGAGCCGAAGCCGAGCTCACGGCCGCCGAACCGGCCCATGCCGATGATCGCGAGCGAGGTGGAAAGCATGGTGCCGCTTTCCTTTTCGACGTGTCGGATCGCGAGGTCCAGGGCGCCTTGCAGAGTGGCCGCGGCCAGGTCGGTCAGCGCGATCTCCAGGGCGTCGAGGTCCTCCAGCTCACCGGAGAGCTCGGCGACCGCGATGCGGATCAGCTCGTTGCGGCGGGCCGAGCGGACCGCGAGCAGCGCCGCGTCGTCGTCGTCCTGGCGCTGGATCGCCGCGCGCATCGTGGAGCCCAGCTGGTCGCGGGTGAGCGGCCGCCGGGCTTCGCGGCTGCCGAAGACCGACACCGCCGACGGCGCGCGCTCGAGCAACTGCCCGACGAAGCGGCTGCTGGCCAGCACCCGGGCCAGGGTCTCCGCGGCGCGGCCCTCGTCCCGCAGCATCTTCAGGAACCACGGCGTCGAGCCGAGCGCGTCGCTGAGTTTGCGGAAGGCGAGCAGGCCGAGGTCGGGGTCGACCTCCTCGGCGAACCACTGCAGCATGACCGGCAACAGCGTGCGCTGGATCGCGGCCCGCCTGCTGACGCCCGCGGTGAGCGCCTCGATGTGCCGGATCGCTCCCGCACTGTCGCGAAACCCCAACGCTGCGAAGCGATCTCGCGCGCTCTCCGGCGACAGCCGGGCGTCGTCGGCGGACAACCGGGCGACCGCCGAGAGCAGGGGCCGGTAGAAGATGCGCTCGTGCAGCCGGCGCACCTGGGCCGACTGCGACCGCCACAGCTCGACCACTTTCCGCTCGGCGTCGACCCGCAGACCTACGGCCCGTCCGAGCGCGCGCAGGTCGCCCTCACCGGTCGGCAGCAGGTGGGTGCGCCGCATCCGGGACAGCTGGATGCGGTGCTCCAGCAGCCGCAGCTGCCGGTAGGCGTCGTCGAGTTCGTGGGCGTCGACCCGGCCGATGTAGCCGCCCCGGGAGAGCGACTCGATCGCGGCCAGCGTGCTGCGGTTGCGCAGCCGCTCGTCGGTGCGCCCGTGCACCAGCTGCAGCAGCTGCACACTGAACTCGATGTCCCGCAGGCCGCCCTTGCCGAGCTTGAGCTCCCGGTCGGCCTCGGCCGCCGGCAGGTGCTGCTCGACCCGGCGGCGCATCGCCTGCACGTCCTCGACGAAATGGTCGCGGCCCGCGGCCCGCCAGACCATCGGCTGGATCACCTCCAGGTATGCCGCGCCGAGCTCCTCGTCCCCCGCGATCGGCCGGGCCTTGAGCAGTGCCTGGAACTCCCACGTCTTGGCCCACCGCTCGTAGTAGGTGCGGTGGGAGGCGACCGTGCGCACGAGCGGCCCCTGCTTGCCCTCGGGGCGCAGCGCCGGGTCGACCTGCCAGAGGCTGCCCTCGCCGGTCGCCACCGAGCACGCACGCATCAGCTCGGTCGCGAGCTTGGTGCCGACCGCGAGCGCCTCGTCCTCGTCGGCGTCGCCCGCCGGCTCGGCGACGAAGATGACGTCGACGTCGCTGATGTAGTTGAGTTCGCGGCCGCCGCACTTGCCCATCGCGATCACGCTGAGCCGGCAGCTCTCCTCGTCGGAGACGGTGTTGCGGGCGATTCGCAGCGCAGCCTCGAGCGCGGCGCCCGCGAGGTCCGAGAGCGCCTCGGCGATCACCGGGAACTGCTCGATCCCGTCGCCGGCGAGGTCGACGGCGGCGATCTGGATCAGTTGCCGGAAGTAGGCGACGCGCAGCGCGTCATACGCCTCGGTGCCGGTGCGGTCCCCGACGGCATCGGTGAGCGCGGCATACAGCTCCTCGCGGGGGGCGATGCGCGCCGCGGCGACGTCGTGCCACTGGTCGGGGTGCCGGATCAGCCGGTCGGTCAGCGCGGCGGAGGCACCGGTGACCGCGACCAGCCGCGCCCAGGCGTCCGGGTCGTCGGCGAAAAGCGCTGCGAACGAGCGCTTCTCGGCATCGGGCAGCACCTCGCGCAACCGCACCAGCCCGAGCAACGCCTGGTCGGGCGAGGCCGCCCGGCTCATCGTCGCGATGGCGTCGGCGGGCAGCTCCAACTCGTCGAGCATCGGCTCGGCGCGGGTGGGTTCGGCAAAGCCGGCCCGCACCAGTGCCGCTCGACGGCTCTGCTCCCGGGGCACGTTCACGGCTGCACGGTCGTTGCCTGGCGCATCACAGTCGCTTGAGGTATTGGTCCAGCTCGAACTGGGTGACCTGGTCGCGGTAGCCGGCCCACTCGGCGCGCTTGTTGCGCAGGAAGAAGTCGAAGACGTGCTCGCCGAGGGTCTCGGCGACCAGCTCACTGCCCTCCATCAGATGTATGGCGTGATCCAGCGACGCCGGCAACGGGTCGATCCCCATCGCCCGGCGTTCCCGGTCGGTGAGGTTCCACACGTCGTCCTCGGCCTCGGGCGGCAGCTCGTAGCCCTCCTCGATGCCCTTCATGCCGGCCGCGAGCACGACGGCATACGCGAGATAGGGATTGGCCGACGCGTCGATGGAGCGCACCTCGACCCGCGCGCTCTGGCCCTTGGCCGGCTTGTACATCGGCACGCGCACCATCGCGCTGCGGTTGTTGTGCCCCCAGCTGACGTGCGCCGGGGCCTCCGCCCCGCTCCAGATGCGCTTGTAAGAGTTGACCCACTGGTTGGTGACCGCCGAGATCTCCGGTGCGTGGTGCAGGATGCCGGCGATGAATCCCTTTGCCGTGCTTGACAACTGGTAGGGCGCGCCGGCCTCGTAGAACGCGTTGCGGTCGCCCTCGAACAGCGACACGTGGGTGTGCATGCCGGAGCCGGGGGCGTCGGCGAGCGGCTTGGGCATGAACGAGGCGAACACGCCCTGCTCGAGCGCGACCTCCTTGATCACGGTGCGGAAGGTCATGATGTTGTCGGCGGTCGAGAGGGCGTCGGCGTAGCGCAGGTCGATCTCGTTCTGCCCCGGCCCGGCCTCGTGGTGGGAGAACTCCACCGAGATGCCCATCTGCTCCAGCATCGAGATCGCCGAGCGGCGGAAGTCGTGCCCGGTGCCGTGCGGCACGTGGTCGAAGAACCCGGCCTGGTCGACCGGCGTCGGCGGCTCCCCCGGCCGCATGTTCTGCTCGAAGAGGTAGAACTCGATCTCGGGGTGGGTGTAGAACGTCAGCCCCTTGTCGCTGGCCTTGGTGAGCGCCCGCTGCAGCACGTTGCGCGGGTCGGCCTGGCTTGCCGATCCGTCGGGCAGCCGGATGTCGCAGAACATCCTTGCGGTGCCCGGGTTTTCGCCACGCCAGGGCAGCACCTGGAAGGTGTCGGCGTCGGGCAGCACCAGCATGTCGGACTCGAACACCCGCGCGAGGCCCTCGATCGAGCTGCCGTCGAAGCCGATGCCCTCGGTGAAGGCGCCCTCCAACTCGGCGGGTGCGACGGCCACCGACTTCAGCGTCCCCAGCACGTCGGTGAACCAGAGCCGGATGAACCGGATGTCCCGCTCCTCGATGGTGCGGAGCACGTATTCCTGCTGACGATCCATACCGCAGATCCTGCCTTACCGGGACCGTATGACGGGAGCGGGCACGCGAAAGCGCCGGCCGCGGGAGCAATCCCGCGACCGGCGCGTCGCCTGCGTCATACCCTGCCGACGGAGGTCAGCGGGTGAACCGGACCTGCACCTTCAGACCGTCGCCCTGCTTGTTGTGGACGGTGATCTGCGTGCCGGTGCCGGCCACCTTCACCGACGAGGTCGGCGACTGTGCGTACCAGTACTGGTTGGGGTTGGTGTCGTCGAACGTCTTCACCGGCGCCTGCGACAGGAAGTCCAGCGTCGCACCCCTGCGGTGCAGGGTGAACGCGTCGGTGCGGTCGAGCCCGAACGTCGAGTCGTAGGAGTTGATCCGGTTGCTCGCAACCGTGCCGCCCGGCCAGACGTTCGGGCGCGGGTGCGCGTCGACCGGCAGCACCTGGCCGTAGCCGGGGTGCTTGGTGACGTTGTTGTCCGGGTAGCGGTTGTTGACGTACCAGACCACCAGACCGTCCTGGTAGGGGTAGTGCTCGACCCAGTCCGGCTTGTCCGGGAAGCCGAGGTTGTACGGCCCGGTGCGCAGCGTCGCGTCATACCCGTTGTAACGGCGGGACTCGGCCAGGTAGTAGTGGCTGACCTGCTCGCTGGTGGTGCCGCCCATCCGGACGAACCCCTTCGGGGTCCACGCGGACGTGGCCGACTCGACGTCGTCGGTCGTGGCGATGTCGCCCACCTTCACGGTGATGTCGTCCAGGAACGCGCCGGCCTCGTTGACGCCGCCGTCGGTCTGGTAGGAGAAGCGGAAGAGCACCTTCTTGCCGGCGTACGGCGTGAGGTCGTAGCTGACGGTGCCCCACGACTCCTGCTTGCCGGTCATCGCGTCGCCGACGTTGGTCCAGGTGGCGCCGCCGTCGGTGGAGACCTGACCGTAGAGGTAGTCGTAGTCCTGCTCGATGTCGTACCAGAGGGCCGCCGACACCGAGCCGCTGCTCGCGCCGGTCAGGTCGACCTCGCGCTGCAGCGTGTTGTTCAGGTTGTCGCCGCGGCCGCTCCACCACTCGTACTGACCCGACTTCGGGGTGTTGTAGTTGGTGACGACCGTCTGGTCGGGCAGGTTGACCGCGAGCGCCATCGGCTTCTGCTTGCTGTCCTCGTCGGCCGGGCCGAGGTTGACGTCGGCACGCTCGCCGAACTGCACGGTCTGGGTGTCGGTCCAGCCCAGCTGCAGCTTCTCCCAGGCGCCCATGTAACCCGGCGTGGTGCCGATGTCGTCCTTGCCGTGGTTGAGCCACGAGCCGCTGCTCATCAGGCTCCAGTAGGCGACGCTGTTGTCACCCCGGTTGGTGGTGTCGTAGAGGTCGGGCAGACCGAGGTCGTGGCCGAACTCGTGCGCGAACACGCCGAGTCCGCCGTTCTCCGGCTCGGTGGTGTAGTCCGAGACCCAGATGCCGGTGTTGCCGATCTGCACACCGCCGGACTTGTTGTCCGCGGGGCCGGTGGTGCCGATGCCGGAGCTGACCGCCCAGCGGTGCGACCAGATCGCGTCGTCGCCCTGGGCGCCGCCGCCGGCTTCCTCGCCCTCACCGGCGTGGATCGCCTGGTAGTGGTCGATGTAGCCGTCCGGCTCGTTGAAGTTGCCGTCGCCGTCGTAGTCGTAGCGGTCCCAGGTGTCGAACTGCTTCAGGTCTTCCTTGATCTGGGCGTCGGTCTTGCCGGACTGCTTCTGCTGGTTGTACCAGGCGGTCAGCGAGTCCTTGATGAACGACCAGTAGCCCTCGGCCTCGCTGGTGCCGTCGTCCGGCACGCCGTCGCCGTTGCTGTCGACCGGGTTGTGCCCGTAACGCGCCTCGTTGTAGGGCACCTTCACCCAGTCCGAGACCTCGGTGGTGACCTGGAAGCGGCCCTGCGACTGCTTCTTGTAGAAGTTCTGGAACGACTCGCCGTCGCCGTCGAACATGTTCTCGTAGTGCTGCTGGTTGAAGTCCTTCTCCCAGTAGGTCGAGTTGTTCGTCGACCGGTCCGGCTCCGGGATCTGGTTGTGCACCGGCCCGGGCGTGCCGCCCTGGACCGGCTTGGTCTGGGTGCCGAACTCGGCGAGCGTGGTGAAGATCTTGGTCGTCTGGTTGGGGTCGTACTCGACGTACTTGCCCTTCCTGGGCTTGCTGCCCTTGCCGCGGGCCCCGGCCTGCGCGGCACCGGCCTCGGGCGCCTGCAGCTCGATGACCTTCTTGCCCCCGATGGTCTTGACCTTGGCCTGCCCCTTGACCAGCTTGGTCACGGCCTCCTGCCGCAGCTTGGCCTGCTTCTCGGCCCGCGGGTTGGGCAGGTTGTCCGACTTGGTCACCTTGCCCGGCTCCTGCGGGGGTGCCGCGGCGGCGAGGGCGGACGGGCTGTTCGCGCCGATGGTGAAGGCTGCGGTCGCCGCGGTCGCGGTGAGTCCGGCTACGCCTTTGAAGACACGTCTTCTCACAATTCCTCCGGGTGTTGGGCGATCTGTGCCGTCCGCGACGGGGATGGACGGCAACTTTGGCAGTTTGACTCATTCGCTGGGCGAATGGTGGGAAAAGCCTGGAAATTCTGTGAACGCCCTTTACCCTTCGCGGCGATTTTCACACCGCCGATAAGGTCGCCGGTATGACGGACAAGCCCACCGAGGTCAGCGCCCCCTACGGCACCGGAGCCCAGGCGGCCCCGCAGCGCCGCGTCCGAGTCCCGCACCTGCAGGCCAAGAAGGCCAAGGGCGAGAAGTGGGCGATGCTCACGGCATACGACATGTATGCCGCGGAGATCTTCGACGAGGCCGGCATCCCGGTGCTGCTGGTCGGCGACTCGGCCGGCAACAACGTCTTCGGCTTCGAGACCACCGTGCCGGTGACCGTCGACCACCTGGTGCCGCTGGTGCGGGCGGTGGCGACGGCGACGTCGCACTCGATGGTGGTGGCGGACCTGCCGTTCGGGTCCTACCAGGCCAGCCCGCAGCAGGCGCTCGCGACGGCGACCCGCTTCATGAAGGAGGGGCTGGCGCACGCGGTGAAGCTCGAGGGCGGCAAGGCGATGGTCCCGGAGGTCGAGCTGCTGGTGCGGGCCGGCATCCCGGTGATGGGCCACATCGGCTTCACCCCGCAGAGCGAGCACGTGCTCGGCGGCTACCGGGTGCAGGGGCGCGGCGACGGCGCGGAGCGGCTGCTCGAGGATGCGCTCGCGCTGCAGGAGGCGGGCTGCTTCGCGGTGGTGATGGAGATGGTGCCGGCGCCGGCCGCCCAGCGGGTGACCGAGGCTCTGGCGATCCCGACCATCGGCATCGGCGCCGGGCCCGACTGCGACGCCCAGGTGCTGGTCTGGCAGGACATGGCCGGGCTGCGCGGCGGCAAGTCGCCGCGCTTCGTCAAGAAGTATGCCGATCTGCGGGGTGAGCTGGGCCGGGCTGCCCAGACGTATGCCGCAGAGGTGGCGTCGGGCGAGTTTCCTTCTGCGGAGCAGAGTTTCGAGTCCTGAGCGGCGGCACCGAGCGCCACATGACCGCTGCCGCGGCGAGCCCGACGGCACCGGAGGTGACGATGCCGGCACCGAGCGCGAACGCGGCGGTCACCCCGGAGAGCACGGCGGGGCCGATGGTCTGACCCGCGTCGGATAGCTCGCGCCAGATGCCGAGGAACTGCGCCCGGCCGACGTCGGGTGAGTAGTCGGCGCCGAGGGTCATCACCATGCCCGACCCGATGCCGTTGCCGAAGCCGAGGATGCAGGCGACGAGGCAGAGCGTGACGGCGCCCTGGGTCAGCGGGATCGCCATCATCGACAGGCCCATCACGAGCATCGACGGCACGGTCACCCACCGGCGGCCGAAGACGTCCATCACCTTCCCGGCCGGGTAGAAGACGAGCATGTCGATGCCGCCGGCGACGCCGTAGATGATCGACGCGGTCTGGGCGCTGAGGCCGAGGTGCTCCGACCAGAGCGGCACCACCGCCTGGCGCGTGGCGCGGATCGCGGACACCAGCAGCACGCCCATGCCGATCGTGAGGAAGACCTTGCGGTGGTCACGCAGGACACCGCGCACGGTGGCCGGTGCAGCGGCCGCCCTGGCCGGGTGCGGCGGCAGGTCCTGCAGAGTGGCGCCGAGGACGCCCGCGATCGCCAGCGCGAGCGCGCACACCGCGTAGGCGCCGCGCAGGTGCCAGAGGCCCATGGCGGCCGCACCCGCGAACGGCCCGGCAAACATCCCGACCCGGCCCACCCCGCCGAGCGTCGACAGGGCGCGCGCCCGGAAGTGCGCAGGGACCGCCTCGGTGAGATAGCTCTGCCGGGCGAGCATGAAGACCGACCCGCTGACGCCGAGCAGGAAGACACCGACCGCGAACATCGCGAGCGACGTGGCGAGCATGCAGCACGCGGCGGAGAGGACCCCGACGACGGAGGCGCCGATGAGTGCGTGGCGCTCGCCATACCGCGCGGTGATCATGGAGCTCGGCACGTTGAACAGCAGCGAGCCGACATTGAGCAGCGTGATCATCAGGGCCGCGACGGCGACCGACCCGCCGAGGTCGCGTGCGGAGAGCGGGATCACCGGGAGCATCGCGCCCTCGGCCACCCCGAAGAGCAGCGACGGACCGTATGCCGGGATCGCCAGTCGTCGGAGGTCGAAGTCGGGCGTCGCGGTCATCGTTAGGCAGTCTAACGATCGCCTGAGGTAGGCGCGCGGCTGGCAGGCTTGAGGTCATGCCCGACTTCGTGCCCGGACGCACCCTCTCCCGGATGCTGTATGACGAGGCCGTCGCGCCGCTCCTCTTCCGCCACCTCCCCGGGCTCCCGCACGCGGCAGCGCTGCTCGGCGGCGGGTCGGAGGTGCTCGGGTTCGACACCGCGCGCTCCACCGACCACGACTGGGGCCCGCGCCTCCAACTCTTCCTCACCCCGCGCGACCTGGCCCGTCACGGCGGCCGGCTCCACGAGGTGCTCGACCAGCACCTCCCGCCGCACGTCGCCGGGTGGCCGATCGATCTCGCCCACCGCCGCGCCTCGCGCACCCCCGCTCCCGACGCGCCGCGACACGGCGTGGAGGTCACCACGCTCGGCGACTGGCTCACCGCGGCGCTCGGCTTCGACCCGCGCGACAGCGTCAGCGTGCTGCGCTGGCTGTCCATGCCGACCCAGCGTCTCGCCGAGGTCACCGGCGGGGCTGTCCATCACGACGACACCGGCGAACTCGGTCGCGTACGAACGGCTCTCGCGTGGTATCCGGACGACGTCTGGCGATACGTGCTGGCCGCAGGGTGGGACCGGGTCGGCCAGGACGAGCACCTCATGGCTCGGGCCGGGGAGGTCGGCGACGCCCTCGGCGCATCGGTCATTGCCGCACGCATCGTCCGCGACCTCATGCAGCTCGCGCTGCTGATGGAGCGCCGTTACCCGCCATACGCCAAATGGCTCGGGAGTGCGGTGGCCGCGCTGCCGGGTTCGGCCGGTCTGCACGGGCAGTTGCTGGCCACCGTCCGGGCCGGCGATCCCGCCGAGCGAGAACGTGAATATCTACTGGCTGCAACCCACCTCGCGCAGCGACACAACGAGCTCGGCATCACACCCCCGGTCGATCCCGCGCCACGGGCGTTCCACGACCGGCCCTTCCGGGTGCTGGGCGCCGACCGGTTCGCGACCGCACTCCTCGCGTCGATCGGCGACCCAGCAGTCCGGCAGCTACGGCCGGTCGGCAACCTCAGCCAGCTCAGCGACAACACGCAGGTGCTGGTGCACGCCGCGCGATACCTGCCGATCACCGAGGCGGCCCTGAGCTGACCAGGTGACCGTCACCTCGTGCGCGCCGCGAGCTCGTCGAGGGCCGGCACCGCGTCGTCCGCGCCGAACATCGTGAGCGCCTTGTCGGCGGGCATCGAACCCATCAGCCGCAGCACCGCGGGGTTGGCCCGCATCATCGCGGCTTCCTTCTCCGGCAACAGTTTTGCGAGCTCTTCGGCGAGCAGGTCGCCGCCGATCACCGGGTGGTCCAGCCATTCGTCGATCGAGGACTTGCGGGTCAGCGCCCGCACCGGCTCGTTGCCGTCCAGCTCGACCTCGGCCGCCGCGACGATGTCCCGCGCGTTGTCGCCGATCTCGATCCGGTAGCGACCGGCCGGCACCACCCACTGTGCGTCGTCGACGTCCCAGTAGGCGAACGCCCGGCTGTCGAGCTCGAAGCTCACCTGCTCGGACTGTCCCGGCGCCAGGGTGACCGACGTGAACGCGCGCAGTTCGCGCCGCGGGCGGTGCACCGGGCCTGCGGGAGCACCGACATACAGTTGCACGACCTGCCGGCCCTCCCGTGTTCCGGTGTTGGTCACCGTCGCGGTGACGCGTGCCGACACCGGACCGGTCGCCTCGGCAGCAAGGTCGGTGGTGCCGAAGGTCGTGTAGCTCAGCCCGTGCCCGAAGGGGTAACGCACCAGCGTGCCGACGGTCTGGTAGGCGCGGTAACCCACGAAAACGCCCTCGCCGTAACGCACTTCGCGATGATCGCCGGGGAAATTGAGGTATGCCGACGTGCTCTCGAGGCTGGTCGGGATCGTCTCCGAGAGGCGCCCGGACGGGTTGCTCGCGCCGTAGATCAGGTCGACGAGCGCGGCGCCACCCGCCTGCCCGAGCAGGAAGCCGTCGAGCACCGCGTCGACGTCGTCGTGCCAGCCTTCGAGCGTCACGACGCCGCCGTGCGACAGCACCACCACTGTGCGCGGGGCGGCGGCCGCCACCGCCCGGATCAGCTCCACCTGGTCCTCCGGCAGGCTCAGCCGGTCGCGGTCGAAGCCCTCGGACTCGTCGTCGTCCGCGAGACCGGCGAAAACCACTGCGACGACGGCATTTCGAGCGGCAGCGACCGCTTCGCTGCGGAGCGACTCAGCATCGCCACTGCCGTCGAGCGTGAAGCCCGCGGCGAACACCGCGCCGTCGCCGACCCGCGACCGGATCGTCTCCCAGGCGCCCTCGACCCGCGTGGGGTTGACGCGCGAGCTCCCGCCGCCCTGGAACCGCGGGGTGCGGGCAAACTCCCCGATCACCGCCACCGACGTCTCCGGGCGCAGGGGCAGGACGTCGCCGTCGTTCTTCAGCAGCACCGCACACGATGCCGCCACCTCACGCGCGATCGCGTGATGGGCGTCGACGTCGAAGTCACCGCCGCGGCCGGCGCTCCAGCGCCGCAGCGCGAGGACGCTGGCGACGGCGCGGTCGAGGTCGGCCTCGGCCAGGTCGCCGGACCGCACCGCGTCCACAATTGCCGACGCGGAGGCGGACGCCGGGCCCGGCATCTGCAGGTCGAGGCCGGCGGCCACCGACGCCACCGGGTCCTCGACCGCACCCCAGTCGGACATCACCAGACCGTCGAATCCCCACTGTTCCCTGAGGACTTCGGTGAGCAGCCACGGGTTCTCGGTCGCGTGCGTGCCGTTGATCTTGTTGTACGACGCCATGACCGTCGCCGCGCGGTTCTCTCGCACGACCCGCTCGAACGCCGGCAGGTAGATCTCCCGCAGCGTCCGTTCGTCGATCTGCGCGTCGACGCGCATCCGCTCGGTCTCCTGGTTGTTGGCCGCGAAGTGTTTCACCGACGCCCCGACCCCGCCGCCCTGCTGAGCCTCGACATGGGCCGCGCCCAGCGTCCCCGCGAGCAACGGGTCCTCCGAGTAGTACTCGAAGTTGCGACCGCACAGCGGCGTGCGCTTGATGTTGACGCCCGGGCCGAGCACGATGTCGACCCCGAGCGCGCGGGCCTCGACGGCGATCGCCGCCCCGACCTGCCGAGCGGCGTCCGTGCTCCAGCTGTTCCCGACCGCGACGGCCGGCGGGAAGCAGGTCGCCGGCGCGGCCTCGTTGAGCCCGAGCTCGTCACCGGTCGCCTTGCGCAGGCCGTGCGGACCGTCCGCGACCTGCACGCTCTCGATCCCGGCGTCCGGCACGTCGACCGTGGCCCAGAAGTTCTTCCCGGCGAAGAGCTCCGCCTTGGTCTCCAGTGGGAGCGCCGCGACGTCGACCTCGGCCGGTGGTGTCGATTGCGTTGTCACTGCGGTCCTTTCAGCGTCCGGTCAGGTGCTCGACGGCGAGCTGGTTGAGGCGCACGAAGCCGTAGTCGCGGTCCGCGGCCGCCTCGACGTCGAACGTCTCGTCCGTTGCGGCCAGGAAGTCACTCACCGACTCCCCCGCGTCGAGCGTGGGTTGCTGCAGCGAGCTGACGCCCGCGTAGTCCATCGCCTCGGTGACCCTGGGGTCGGCGCGGAAGGCGCGCGCCTTGTCGGCGAGCAGCAGGTAGGTCGACATGCAGGCCCGCGCCGAATCCCACACGCCCTGCATGTTCTCGGTGCGCGAGGGCTTGTAGTCGAAGTGTCGCGGTCCGGTGTAGCGCGGTGCGTCGGGCTGCCCGGGGAAGCCGTTCTCGAGCAGGTCCACCGTGAAGAACGCCGACAGCAGGTCACCGTGACCGAAGACCAGGTCCTGGTCGTACTTCAGGCCGCGCTGGCCGTTGAGGTCCAGGTGGAAGAGCTTGCCGCTCCACAGCGCCTGCGCGAGCTGGTGGCTGTAGTTGAGGTTGGCCATCTGCTCGTGCCCCGTCTCCGGGTTGAGCCCGACGATGTCGCCGTTGTCCAACTCGGCGATCAAGGCGAGGGCGTGTCCGACGGTCGGCAGCAGGATGTCGCCGCGAGGCTCGTTCGGCTTGGGTTCCAACGCAATCCGCAGGTCGTACCCCCGCTCCTTGATGTATGACGCAACGGTGTCCAGGCCCTCCTTGTAACGGTCGAACGCGGCATGGAGGTTCTTGCTGCCGTCATACTCCGCGCCCTCACGGCCGCCCCACATCACGAACGTGCTGGCGCCGCACTCGGCGGCGAGGTCGACCGCCTGCAGGATCTTGCGCAGCCCGAAGCGCCGCACTCCCCGGTCGTTGCTGGTCAGTCCACCGTCCTTGAAGACCGGATGGGTGAAGGTGTTGGTGGTGACCATCTCGATCACGATGCCCGCACTGTCGCAGGCTTCCTTGAGCTGCGTGACGCGGGAGCGCTTCGTCTGCTCGTCCGCGTCGAACTGGAAGACGTCGTTGTCGTGGAAGGTGATGCCCCACACCCCGAGCTCGCCGAGCTGCTTCACGTAGTCCCACGGCTCGAGCGGCGCACGCGTTGCGGCACCGAACGGGTCGGCACCGGTCCAGCCGACGGTCCACAGACCGAAGGAGAACTTGTCCGCCGGAGTCGGCGTGGCAGTAGGGGTCGTCATACGTCAATTCCTCACTCTCATCATGGATTTCGCTTCGCTGACAGCGACCGGTGTGTCCAGTTGTCGTCCTTCCGGCACGACCCGTAGCGGGCCCTCGACGCGGAACGACTCGACCAATGGCAGGTCGTCGCTCGACGTGCCGACGGCGACGTCGACGTCGCCCGGCTCGACGACCCGGCGACCGTCACGGCCGGTGAAGGAGAGCCGGTCGGCGTGCAGGTGGAAGGTCACGCGAGCCTCGGTGTCCGGCTCGAGGTCGACCTTCGCAAAACCGGCGAGCAGGCGCACGGGACGGACGACCTGTGCGACCGGGTCGGACAGGTAGAGCTGCACCACCTCGGCGCCGGGCCGGTCGCCGGTGTTGCGCACCGTCACGCCGACCTCGAGCTCGCCGTCGGCTGCGATGGTGTCGCTGGACAGGGTCAGGTCGACGACGTCGAACGTGGTGTAGCTGAGGCCGTGCCCGAAGGCGAAGGCGGGACGCGGGTCGAGGTTGGAGACGCCGTCGTTCGCGGTCGCGAGTAGCGGCCCGAGATAGGTGCCGGGCTGGCCGCCGCGGAGCGCCGGCAGGCCGACGGGCAGTTTCCCGCTCGGGTTGACCCGGCCGCTCAGCACGCCGGCGATCGCCGCGCCGCCTTCCTCGCCGGGCATGAACGCCTGGACGATGGCCGAGCACCGATCGACGTATTCGCCTACGGCATAAGGCCTTCCGGTGATCAGCACCAGCACCACGGGAACGCCACGCTCTGCGGCCGCGTCGAGCACGGCAGAGACCAGCTGCGGCTGGGCACCCGGCAGCGCGAGATCGACCACGTCGCAGCCTTCGCCCGAGGTGCCCCGGCCGAAGAGGCCCGCCAGGTCGCCCACGGTCAGCACCACGAGGTCGCTGCGGGTCACGAGATCGAGCGCCTCGGCGATGCCTGACGTGTCGGGGTCGGTGAAGTCGACGCCGCCGGCGTGCTCGACCTCCGCCTCCGGCAGCTCCTCCCGGAGAGCGTCGAGCACGGTCTGCAGTGCGATGCCGGCACCGTGTTCGGCGTAGCGGGACAGCACGTGGTTGGGGAAGGTGTAGCACCCGAGGTAGGTGCGCGGTTGCACCGCGGACGGTCCGATGAGGCCGATCCGGCGTGCACTGGAGCCGAGCGGGAGCAGGCCGGACTCGTTGCGCACCAGCACGATCGAGCGTTCCGCCATACGACGAGCATGGGCGCGATTGTCGTCGCTGTCGACCTCGATCGCTGCCGATGCCTGAGCGTCGGGCGCGGGTGACCAGCCGTCGTCCACCAGCCCCAGCTGCACCTTCTGGCGCAGCACGCGCCGCACCGCGGTGTCCAGCACTTCCGGGTCGACGCGGCCCGCGAGGACGGCGTCGGCCAGATCGGTGAAGCAGCTTGTCTCCGGCAGCTCCACGTCGAGCCCCGCGGCCAGCGCCTGCTCTCCGGCGTCGGCATGGGATGCGGCGACCCGGTGCATGGTGTCGAGGAAGGTCACCGCCCAGTAGTCGGAGACGACCGTGCCGTCGAATCCCCAACGATCCCTGAGGATTTCGGTCAACATCCGGTATGACGCCGCCGGTGGCTCGCCGTCCACGTCGGAGTAGGAGTTCATCACCGACCCGGCCCGGCCCAGCCGCACGGCCATCTCGAACGGCACGAGAATCACGTCCTCCAACTCCCGGCGCCCGATCGACACCGGCGCATGATTGCGCCCGGCACGGGAGGCCGAGTAGCCGGCGAAGTGCTTGAGCGTGGCGATCACCCCGGACTCCTGCAGCCCCTGCACGTAGGCGGTCCCGAGCGTCCCGACGACGTAGGGGTCCTCCCCCATCGTCTCCTCGACCCGGCCCCAGCGGTAGTCCCGCACCACGTCCAGCACCGGCGACAAGCCCTGGTGCACCCCGAGCGCGTGCATGTCGGCGCCGATCCGCCGCGCCATCTCGTGCACCAGCGCCGGCTCGAACGACGCACCCCACGCGATGGCAGCCGGATAGCAGGTCGCCCCGAGCATCGTGAAGCCGGTGAGGCACTCGTCGTGTGCGATCGCCGGGATGCCGAGCCGGTTGTTGTCCGCCACGAATTCCTGTGCGGCACGGAGCAATTGGGCCCCTTGCACGGGATCGACCGGTGCCGATCCGTACGGCCGGGTGAGGTGCCCGAGACCGTTCGACGCGGCCTCCGCCAGGGTCCGCCGGCCTTCGTCGAAGGCCGACTGCATCGGTGCGACGTCACCCTCGGCGTCGGGGTCGGCGGGCCGCTCCCAGAACGAGCCGAGCTGGGCGACCTTCTCCTCCGTGCTGAGCTCGGCGAGCAGCGACTCGACGCGCTCGTCGAGTGAGCGCGAGGGGTCGCGCCACGGGGCCTGCGTCATACGGTCTCCTTGGGCGTGGGTCATGGGTCATGGAACGTTGGTCACGGACTTTGGGTCACTTGCCGAATCCGGCGGTGAGGCCGGCCACCAGCTGGCGGCGGCCGACGATGTATGCCGCGAGGATCGGCAGGCAGGAGAGCACCACTGCGGCCAGCACGGCGGGGTGTCGGAGCTGAACTCGCCCTGGTAGCTCCACAGCGACAGCGGCAGGGTGCGCACGTTCTCGCTCTGGGTGAGGATCAGCGGGAAGAGGAAGCCGTTCCAGCAGTTGAGGGCGTCGTAGATCGCCACTGTCACGATCGCCGGCCGCGACAGCGGGATGACGAGGCTGACGAAGGTGCGCCAGTCGCTCGCCCCGTCGGCCTGCATCGAGTCGTAGAGCTCGACCGGGATGTCCCGCAGGTAGTTGACGAGGATCAGGACGGTGATCGGGATGGCGAACGCGATGCCGGGCAGGATCAGCGCCGGCAACGTGTCGTAGAGACCGAGCTGCACGATCAGGTAGTAGACCGGCACGATCGTCGCCTGGATCGGAATCGCTATGCCCAGCAAGAAGATTCGCTGCGACAGACGTGCCACGGCGGACACTCGGCGGACGATCACGTAGCTGGCCATGAGTGAGATCGCGACCACCACCGCCACGGTCACGACGGCGACGACGAGACTGTTGAGGAAGTAGCGCAGGAAGTCGTTCTGCAGCACGGTGCGGTAGGCCCGCAACGTCGGATTGGTCGGCAGACCGAGCGCATTGGAGTCGTAGTAGTCGCTCTGCGACTTCAGGCTGGTGATCACCACGTAGTAGATCGGGCCGATGGTGAGGATCAGCCAGAGGAAGCCCAGCAGGCCACCGGGCAGGTTGGGTCGGCGGTTCACCACGTCGCGGGTCATCACATGCCCTCCATCTGGCTCTCCATGCGGTCGCTGCCGCTCAGCCGGTTGAGCACCAGCGAGAAGGTGAGACCGAGCGCGATGAGGATCGCCGCGATGACGCTGGCCAGGCCCATCTGATTGCTCTGGAAACCCTGGAGATACATGTCGACCGGCAGGATCCGCGTCGCGTCACCGGGGCCACCGTTGGTCATCACGTAGATCAGGTCGAAGGAGGTGAGCGTTCCCACGACCATCAGCGTGGTGCTGGTGACGATCGTGTACTTCAGCTGCGGCAGGGTGATGCTGAAGAAGCAGCGCACCCGTCCGGCACCGTCCAGCTGGGCCGCTTCGTACATCGTCTGCGGGATCTGCCGCGCGCCCGCCTGGTAGAGCAGGGAGTGGAACGGGATGAAGCACCACGAGACGACCAGGATCACCACCCAGAACGCCAGCCCCGGCGAGCCGAGCCAATCCTGTTGCAGCACACCGAGATGCAAGGCACTGGACAACCCGAAGTTGGGGTCGAGCAGGTTCTTGAAGGCGATGCCGATGGCTGTCGCGGAGAACAGCAGCGGCAGGAAGTAGAGCACGGAGAAGACCGCGCGGTAGCGCTGCCGGCCGGCCATGAACACACCCAGCAGCAGGCTGATCGGGAACTGCACGACGAAGGTGGCCGCGCACATCAGGATGGTCAGCCACAGTGCGTGGTAGGTCGCGCTGCGCTGCAGCACCGTGGTCCAGTTGTCGAGCCCGGCGAACGACGGCGTGCCGAGGCCGTTCCAGGTGAAGAACGACAGGACCACGGTGCCGAGCAGCGGCACGAGACCGAAGAAGGCGAAGAACGCCATGGCCGGGACGAGCATCCACAGGCTGGGCCCGCGGCGGCCGGAGACGTGACTCGTGACCGATGCGGCCGAGCGCTCGCCGGGAGCGGCGGGCGGGGCGAGGGTGCTTCCCGGCATACTCATTTGATCGTGCCGTTCATCGCCGCGATGTACTGCGCTCCCGTGGCCTGGCCGAGGAAGAACTGCGACAGCTTGGTGAGCAGCGTCTGCGCCTGGGAGTCCGAAAGCGCCTGGTCCCAGGACAATTGGAACGACTTCGCGTTCTGCGTCATGGTGTAGGTGTATTCGAGGAAGTCCTTGTCCTTGCTGGCCGCGAGCTGGCCCTCGATGTTCTGCACCGCGGGGACCAGGCCCATGTCGATGAGTTCCTTGCATGCCTTGTCGTTGAGGTTGTAAGTGTCGAGGAATTTCGCCGCCTGGTCCTGGTTCTGCTTCGACGCCTTGGCCGAGACCGAGAAGTAGTTGGACGGGTTGCCGTAGACGTCGCTCTTGTCGCCGACCCCGCCCTCGACCGTCGGGAAGTCGAACCAGCCGAGATTGCCCTGCTTGACCCACGCGGCGGCGTCACCCGTGAAGGTGGTGTAGACCCAGCTGCCCTGCAACAGCATCGCGGCCTTGTTGGTGTAGACCAGCGCGGCATCGGCGTTGTTGTCGGCGACCACGGAGCCGAACCGGTTGCCGAACGCGCCGGCGTCGATGAGCTGCTTCAGCTTCTCGAAGGCCTTGCTGAAGGCCGGGTCCGACCACGCGCCCTTGGTCTGCTCAAACACCTTCTTGAAGGGCTCCGGGCCGCCGATCCGGTCCACCAGGTATTCGATCCACATCAGCTCCGGCCACTGACTCTGGCCGGCGAGCGCGATCGGCAGGATGCCCTTGGCCTTGAAGGTCCGGACCGCGCTCAGCAGCTGGCCGAAGGTGGTCGGCACCTGCACACCGGCCTGCTTGAACAGCAGCTTGTTGTAGTAGAAGAGCACCGGCTGGGAGTTGTTGATCGGCACCGCGTAGACCTTGCCGTCGACCTTCCCCACATCGAGCACCGACGGGATCACCCGCTTGGTGAGATTGGGGATCTTGTCGGTGAGGTCGACCACGTCCTTGCTCGCGACGTAGTCCTTGAGCGTGCCGCCGGCCCACGAGTAGATCAGCGTCGGGCCGTTGCCGGAGCCGACCGACGTGCGGATCTTCTGCTTGTAGGAGTCGTTGGCGAAGTACTGCACGGTGAACTTGTGATCGGGGTTGGCGGAGTTCCACGCGGCAAAGGTGTCCTTGAAGACCTGCTCGGGGCCTCCGGTGAGTGCCCAGGCGCTGAGCCCCGCGGACCCACCCCCTGCCTGGCCCGCCTTACTGCCGCAGGCGGCGAGGGCGAAGAGCGGCGCGCTGGCGACCGCACCTTTCAGAAGCTGACGACGAGAGACGGACATGGACGGCTCCTTCGCTTCGTTGCGAAAACGCTCACGAAATATTTTCCGAAAACTTTCGAGTGCGGGTACCGTAGACCCGCCCGACCGGCCGGTCAAGGGCTTTGGCAAGTCTTCACAACCGACAAGGAGCAGTGGGTGAGCGCGAATCTGCGCGCAGTGGCGGACGACGCGGGCGTCTCGATGTCGACGGCGTCGAAGGTGCTCAACGGCCGTCCCGACGTCAGCCCGGAGACGCAGGAGCGGGTGCTGCGGTCGGCCGCGACCCTCGGCTACCAATCACGCCATCGGGCCCGCCGCCGGCTGCCGTCGGTGCTGATGCTCTTCGACGATCTGGTCAGCCCCTACTCGCTGGCGGTGATGAGCGGCGCCACCGAGGCGGCCGCGCGTTCGCGGCAGTCGCTGACCGTCGAGCGGGTCATCGAGGACATCGAGCCGCGAGCGCTCAGCAAGGCCTGGTTCGACGCCGCGGCCGCTCGCGGTGTCGGCGGAATCATCGCGGTGACAACGCCACTCACCGATCGCGAGGTCGAGTGGTGCGCGCAGGCCGGGCTCGCGCTGGTGGTCGTCGACCCGATCGGCACGGTGAGCAAATCGGTCGTGTCGATCTCGGCGACCAACTGGGCCGGCGGCCGCGCCGCGACGGAGCACCTCATCTCGCTCGGGCATCGCCGGATCGGCTTCGTCGACGGGCCGCCGACCTCATTGCCCGCACGCGAGCGACTGCACGGCTACACCAGCGCCCTGATCGATCACGGGATCGAGCCGTCACCGGAGCTGCGCGCCGGTGACCTGTATGCCGTGGAGCAGGCCCGCCACGCCGGCCATCAGCTGCTGGCCCTGCCCGACCGGCCGACCGCGATCTTCGCCTCGAGCGACGCGAGCGCGCTCGGCACCCTTCGGGCGGCCACCGAGCGCGGCCTCGCCGTGCCCGACGACCTGTCCATCGTCGGTTTCGACGACACGATCATGGCGCGGTGGGCGCCCGTGCCGATGACCACGGTCCGTCAGCCGCTGGCCGCGATGGGCAAGGTCGCCGTCGAGCGCGTCGTGGCGCTCGCCGAGGACCCGGGTGCCTTCGCGCACCCGTTCCAGCTGGAGACCGAGCTGATCGTGCGCGAGACGACGGCGCCACCCCGCTGAAAACGGTTGGGGCGCAGCTGCTTTCAGTGCCTTTCACACATCGCCAGGGCTGGCGTATTCACGGGTCCGGTGCAGCAGCCGGTAGCAGGCACCGGCGAGCAGGAGGGCGCCCAGCCCGGAGAGCACCGGCACGAGGTAGCCGGCTCGGGCGCCGGCGTGCTGGACGACCGCGCCGCTGATCGCGGAGCCCGCGGCGACGCCGACCACGGTGCCGGTGAAGACCAGGCCCATCGACTCGTTGACCTGTGAGGGCGGCACGAGCGCCTGGGCCAGCTTCATCGAGGTGATCAGGGTCGGTGCCGTGGCGATGCCGGCGACGAGGAGCACGGCGGCGAGCGCGGGCAGCGAGGTCACGAGCAGGACCGGTGCCTCGAGCAGGAACATCCCGCCGGTGCCGAGCACGAGCGCGCGAGCCAGCGACCCTCGGGTGGCGCGCGCGCCGACGACCAGCGCCGAGGTCGCCGAGCCGATCGCGAACACCGCGAGGATCAGCCCGGCCAGGTCCTTGCGGCCGAGCTCACCCGAAAAGGCAAGCGTGACAACCTCGTTCGAGCCGAAGATGCCACCCGTAAGCACCATGACCGTCGCCACGACCAGCACCGCCGGATTGCGTATGACGAGTGCCGCGACCGCGCCCTCCTCGCGGTGCACCGGCGGCTCGGTCGACCGGGCGGACACGAAGACGAGAGCGCCCACGGCATACAGGACGAACGCGGCGATGAGCCCGGCCTCCGGCTCGATGGTGGTCGCGAGCAACACTGCGACGGCGGGCCCCACCACGAACGACAGTTCGTCGAGCACCTGCTCCAGCGACATCGCGGTGTGCAGCCGGCCGGGGCTGTCCGCCAGCAGGTAGGACCACCGCGCGCGGCTCATCGACCCGGTCGAGACGACCACCGCGGACAGCCCGTAGCCGACGAACAGCGTCCAGTCGGGGGCGCCGACCCACGAGGCGACGATCAGGGCGGCACCCCAGAGGGTGCTCCACGCGGTGAGTGGCAGCGTGACCCGGCGCTGACCCCGCCGGTCGATGACCCGACCGACGCTCGACGCGGTGGCCGCGAGCACGACCAGACCGACCGCGGACACCGCACCGGCCAGCCCATAGGAGCCACGTCGGCCGGAAACCATTGCAACCACTGCGACTCCGAACATCGCGCCGCCGAGGCGGGCGATGCCGGAGCCGAGTAGGAAGGTGCGTGCACCGGGCACCGCGAGCAGTGCCCGGTAGGGCGTCAGCACCGACGCCTTACGAAGGAGCGCTCAGCCTTCGTTCCACTCCTTGTCGGCCTTGTCCCACTCCTCGGTGCGCTCGCGCGCCGACTCCAGCGCGTTGCGCGCCTCGTCCTCGGAGTCGTACGGGCCGAGCAGCTTCGCCTTGGGGTCGGTCTCCCCGTCCTTCTCCACCTGACGCGTGTCGACGTTGAACCAGTAGGCCACTTCGGTGCTCCTCACTCATGACGGATGCGCGGTGCGCGCTGTCTTGCTCCTTAGACTGCACCATATGTCCGCGACCAGCACTCCCGTCCGACCCGGTCGGCTCAGTCCCCGACGCCCGGTGCCGGCGAGCATCGCCCGCCCCGAGTACGTCGACCGTCCCGCCCCGGCGGAGTTCACTGGTTCGGAGGTGCGCGACCCCGACCTGATCGAGCGGATCCGGGTCTCCTCGCGGATCGCGGCGCAGGCTCTGCAGGCCGCGGGCGCCGCCGTACGGCCCGGCGTCACCACCGACGAACTCGACCGCATCGGGCACGAGTTCGTCCTCGACCACGGCGCCTATCCCTCGACGCTGGGTTACCGCGGCTTCCCCAAGTCGCTCTGCACCAGCGTCAACGAGGTGATCTGCCACGGCATCCCCGACGACCGCGAGCTGCAGGACGGCGACATCGTCAAGATCGACATCACCGCCTACAAGGACGGCGCGCACGGCGACAACTGCGCGACCTTCCTGGTCGGCGACGTCGACGAGGAGTCCCGGCTGCTGGTCGAGCGCACCGAGGAGGCGATGATGCGCGGCATCAAGGCCGCCAAGCCGGGGCGCGAGGTCAACGTCATCGGCCGGGTCATCGAGATGTACGCCTCGCGCTTCGGGTATGGCGTGGTGCGCGACTACACCGGTCACGGGGTCGGCCCGGTCTTCCACTCCGGGCTGATCATCCCCCACTACGACTCGGCCCCGGCGCACGCGGACGTCATCCAGCCCGGGATGACCTTCACCGTCGAGCCGATGCTCGACCTCGGCACCGCCGACTGGGACCTCTGGGACGACGGCTGGACCGTGGTGACCAAGGACAAGCGGCGCTCGGCGCAGTTCGAGCACACCATCCTGATCACCGAGTCCGGCCCGGAGATCCTCACACTGCCGTAAGGTTTCTCGGCGCACGACACGACGAAGGAGTCCGCACTGCCATGAGCAAGACCTACCCACTCGGGATCGACGTCGGCGGCACCGGCATCAAGGGCGCACCGGTCGACCTGGACAAGGGCGAGTTCGCCAAGGACCGGCTGCGCATCGAGACTCCCGAGGAGTCGACGCCGGACGCGGTCGCGGACATCATCGCGCAGATCGCCGACAACTTCGCTGCCGAGACCGGCAAGGAGCCGATCGGCATCACGCTGCCGGCGGTGGTCACCCACGGCGTCGTGCGCACGGCCGCGAACATCGACCGGTCATGGATCGGCACCAACGTCGAGGAACTCTTCAGCAAGAAGCTCGGCCGCACGGTGACCGTCGTCAACGACGCGGACGCGGCGGGTGTCGGCGAGCTGCACTACGGCGCGGCGCGCAACACCGACGGCCTCGTGCTGGTGTCGACCCTCGGCACCGGTATCGGGTCGGCGTTGCTTAATTACGGTGTGCTGGTTGCTAATTCGGAGCTCGGCCACCTCGAGATCGACGGACACGACGCCGAGTCCAAGGCGGCCGAGAGCGCGCGGGAGAAGGACGATCTGTCCTGGGAGAAGTGGGCGGAGCGGCTGCAGCGCTACTTCAGCCACATCGAGGACCTGCTGTGGCCGGACCTGATCGTGGTCGGCGGCGGCGTCTCCAAGAAGGCTGACAAGTTCCTGCCGTTGCTGCACCTGCGGGCACCGATCGTCGCCGCGCAGCTGCAGAACGCCGCCGGCATCGTCGGGGCCGCCTGGCTGGCCCATCAGGCGGACGCCGAATAGCTGATCGAGTAGCGGCGAGGAACGAGCCGCGTATCGAGACCAGCCCCCAACCCGCTGATCGAGTAGCGGCCGGGCTCAACCCGCTGGTCGAGTAGCGGCCGGGCTCAACCCGCTGGTCGAGTAGCGGCCGGGCTCAACCCGCTGGTCGAGTAGCGGCCGGGCTCAACCCGCTGGTCGAGTAGCGGCGAGACTCAACTCGCTGATCGAGTAGCGGCGAGGAACGAGCCGCGTATCGAGATCAGCGCCCGCCGAGCCTCGCCCGCTGGGCCGCGACCTTCTGCTTGGCCGCCGGGATGCCTCGCTTGAGCGCGTGCCGCACCTTGGGCAGCGCGGAGGCGAAGACCGGGTAGAGCGGCGACAGCGGCTTGTCCCAGGTGCCGATCAGCAGGTCCTCGTGCTTGGCGAACTGCCGTTTGAAGTCGGAGATGCCGTCGTTGAGCAGACCGTTGAAGTCGTAGCGGGAAACGCCTTGTGCCTTCACGTGTTTCATCGCGTGGAACTTCAGGCCGTAGTTGAGCCGCAGCTTCATGCCGCGGGGTGACACCCCGCCATACAGCTCGAAGGCGGTGGTGTCGGAGACGACGAGCCAGACGAACGCGACGACCTCGTCGCCCTCCCACGCGGCGAGCAGCTGCGACCGCTCCCCCATCAGGTCACGGATCGCGCGGTGATAGCCGTCGTCGTGTACGGCGAAACCAGCGCGCTTGCCGGTCTCCCGGTTGATCGCCAGCACCTGCTCGAGGTCGGCGTCGGTGGTGACCTCACCGAAGCGAACGTCCTTGGCGCGGAAGGATTTACGGACGTTCTGCCGGGTCGAGGAGCTGAAGGCGGCCAGTAGGTCGTCCTCGTCCGGGGTCAGGTCGACGATGAGCGTGCGCGGGATCAGGCCGGTGTTCGCGCTGCGCGAGAAGCCGGCGGCGGCGACCTGCTGCAACCAGCCGGTCGGGGGTGCCGCCTCGATCGCGGCGACCTCCTCGTCCGAGACGGCCTTGGGAAGCGGCGACGCCGGCTCCGCCCAGTCCGGCTCGATCGACAACGCCACCGAGCCGCGTTCCCGCTTGACGTGGTCGGCGAGCGCGGTCAGCACCGCGGCACGATCGGCTTCCTCGGCGACCGGGCCACGCGGGACGTACGCGAGCGACTTCAGGGGCGGCGGCAGCCGGCGGTAGAGCACCTGGGCGCAACCGACGAGGCGGTCACCGTCGTGCACGAGCAGCCGGTCGGCGCTCCAGGCGTAACGCGACTTGAGTTCGCCCCAGCCCCACAACTGCAGTGGGTGGCCGCCGGAGGTCACCACCGTGCGGTCCCAGACGTCGCGGTCGCGGCAAGAGGTCACACGCAAAGTCACGGCGCCCAAGTTACCGGCGGCCGACCGGCCGGTGCGAATCACCGCGCCGAGTCGCGGGTCAGCGGGCGCGAGCCGCCTTGACGACCTTGCCCGACGGCTTGCCGGTCAGCGCGTAGCGTCGCCCGCCGAGCCGCTCGGCGAATCCGGCCTTGGCGAGCCGGTGCATGGTGACCGGGCATTTCTTGCAGCGTGGCTTGTCCTCGCAGCACTTCTTCTTCACGGTCACGACGGGCACGCGACCATCATAGGTGAGGCTTACCTATGCGGGCGACAACCGGCGGTCACAGATTCGTGGTGCCGGCCCCGCGCAGGTCGTGCACCTGCACCCCGCCCTCGCGACCGAACTGCTCGATCTGGCCCAGATAGACCGAGCGGCCGGTGTCGGTGAGGAGCCCGTCGTGGATCGGGATGACCGCCTGGGGCGCGATCCGGCGTACGAAGTCGATGGTCTCCTTGACCGCACACCACGGCGCGCTCACCGGCACCGCGAGCAGGTCGACGTCGCCGGCCGGTGCGCCGTCGAGCGCGTCACCGGGGTGGTAGACCGACGGCTCGCCCGGCGAGCTGAAGTAGAGGCCGACGTTGGCGATCCGCGGCAGCTCCTCGTAGATCACCGCGTGCTGCGCGCCGACCGGTGTGACCTCGAGCTGACCGATCGCGAAGGTCTCCCCCGCGACGTTCGGTTTCGCCTCGATCTCCTTGTCCGCCAACAGTTTCACCGTCTCAGGGTCGGCGCGCAGGTCCGCTCCCGGGTTGCGCTGCAGTAGGCCCGGGAGCTTGTCGGGGTCGAGGTGGTCGAAGTGCTGGTGGGTGACCAGGACGGCGTCGAGATCGGTGACGTCGTCATACGAGGAGAAGGCGCCGGGGTCGACCAGGACCCGGCTACCGGCGGACTCGATGAGCAGGCAGGCGTGGCCGAGGTGTGTGATGTTCATTCCTGCACCGTATGCCGCGCGCCTGCGGCGCGAGTGGCGCCCGCCCGCGGACCTACCCGTAGAATTGCCGAACGTGAAGTTTCTCGGCGACCGCCCGGCATACGACCTGACCTACAACGACGTCTTCATGGCGCCCTCGCGGTCCTCGGTGACCAGCCGCCTCGACGTCGACCTGACCACACCGGACGGCGTCGGCACGACGATCCCGCTGGTGGTGGCCAACATGACCGCCGTCGCGGGCCGCCGGATGGCCGAGACGGTGGCGCGGCGCGGCGCGATGGCCGTGCTGCCGCAGGACATCCCGGAGCACGCGATGCGGGAAACCGTCGACTACGTCAAGAGGCGGCACCCGGTCTACGAGACTCCGGTGACGGTCGACGCGGACGCGCCGGTCGGGGGCGTGCTGGCGCTCATCGGCAAGCGCGCCCACCGCACCGCGATCGTGGTCGACGCCGATCACGCGCCGATCGGCCTGGTGACCGAGCGCCATTGTCTCGAGGTGGACCGCTTCGCCACCGTCGGAGAGGTGATGACCCGCGACCTCTTCACGGTCAAGGACGGCGACGACCTCAACGCCACCTTCGACGCGCTGACCGAGCACCACTTCGAGTTGGCTCCTGTCGTGCGCGACGGCGCGCTCGCCGGGGTGCTCACCCGCAAGGGCATCCTGCGGTCGGCGATCTACCGGCCCGCGCTCGACGACCAGGGCCGGCTGCGCATCGGCGTCGCCATCGGCATCAACGGCGACGTCGAGGGCAAGGCTCGCGCCGCGCTGGACGCGGGCGCCGACGTGCTCGTCGTCGACACCGCGCACGGCCACCAGGACAAGATGCTCGAGGCGCTGTCGGTGGTCCGCACCGCGCGGCACGCCTTCGAGGGCGAGCGCGGCACCCGCATCCCGATCGCCGCCGGCAACGTCGTCACCGCCGACGGCGCCCGCGACCTGGCCGAGGCAGGGGCCGACATCGTCAAGGTCGGCGTCGGCCCGGGCGCGATGTGCACCACCCGGATGATGACCGGCGTCGGACGCCCGCAGTTCTCGGCAGTGCTCGAATGTGCAGCAGCAGCAACGGAAGTCGGCGCCTCGGTCTGGGCCGACGGTGGCGTGAAGTATCCGCGCGACGTCGCCCTCGCCCTCGCCGCGGGTGCGGGTTCGGTGATGGTCGGCTCGTGGTTCGCCGGCACGTGGGAGAGCCCCGGTGATCTCAACAAGGCGAGCGACGGACGGCTCTACAAGGAGTCGTTCGGGATGGCGAGTGCGCGTGCGGTGAGCAACCGCACACAGTCGCGCAGTGCCTTCGACCGCGCCCGGTCGGCGTTGTTCGAGGAGGGCATCTCCTCGTCGCGGATGTTCCTCGACGCGAGCCGGCCCGGAGTGGAGGACCTCATCGACTCGATCATCGCCGGCGTGCGGTCGAGCTTCACCTACGCCGGTGCCCGCACGATCGGCGAGTTTCGCGAGCGTGCCGTCGTCGGGGTGCAGAGCGCCAGCGGGTATGACGAGGGTCGCCCGCGCGAGACGTCCTGGTGACCGCCGCGGCGGCTCGGGGTAGCGGCCGACGGACGCAATCGGTGGGCGCGGTCAGGCGGTTGCGGCCGGCGCACCGCTGCCGGTGACAGCACTGCCTGTAACAGCACTGCCTGTAACAGCACTGCCTGTGATGCCGCTGCCGGTGACAGCGTTGCCGGTGACGCCACGCCCCTCTCCCGCGCCGGTGATGCCGGCGTCGGCGCGGCGGCGCAGCAGGAAGTCGCGCGCACCGGTCAGGTCGTCGGTGTTGAGGTAGTCGACCCCGGCGTCCAGGAGTGCGTTCCAGAGGTTGTCGCGGGCGGGGCCACGGCCGTCGGGGGTGCCCCAGAAGCGCACCCGCTGACCGCGACCGTGCGCCGCATCGACCAGGTGCTGCAGGCGCAGCCGCTCGGTGGCCGGCATCGGCCCCTCACCGGTCCAGGAGAACAGCCCCGGCCAGCTGTCGCTGAGCAGCGGCATCGTGCTCGCCGTGCCGTGCTCGGACCCCGGCCGCAACCGACCGTCGACTCCGGTCCAGCGCAGCGGCGCGTCGAAGTTCTTGCCGGCCAGCGTGCCGCTCGCCACCGCGGTCACCGGGCCCGGCACCAGCTCACCCTCGTGCCAGCTGCTGAACAGCTCGGGATACTCGGCCAGCTGCCGCTCGATGATCGGGCGCGCATTGCCGGGGTCGCTCTTGAGGTCGATGAGCAGCAGCACCGACTCGTTGAATCCCTCGTAGATGCAACCCTTTTCGCGGACCAGCTCGGCCAGCGGGTCGAGGTAGAGACGACGCAGGGTGCGCAACGGGTTGGGCCAGCTGTGCCCGATGAAGAGCTGCCCACGGACCATCCAGAGGTCCGCCTCGATGCTGGTGAATCCGGCCGCGAGGGCGTCCCAGAGCGGTCGCCGGTGGGCGTAGTCGCCGTGCGCATGCGTCCCGGGCAGGGCGGCCGGTGCCACCTGTTCAAGAGAGCGGGTCCCCAGTGCGCGCATCGTCATACGTCCACCATGATCGGTGTGGGTCGCCCGTTCAGCAAACTGACATCGAACGCCAGACGGCGATCAGGTGGCGGCTTGGGCAGTTTCGGCTGCGGCCAGCACGGTCCCGTCCTGGCCGCAGCCGAGCCGCCGCTTGCCCGCTGCTCGAGTAACCGGCCCCTCCCGACGCTGATCGAGTAGGCCGAGCCGCTTCCTCACGCTGATCGAGTAGGCCGAGCCGCTTCCTCACGCTGATCGAGTAGGCCGAGCCGCTTCCTCATGCTGATCGAGTAGGCCGAGCCGCTAGGCGAGGCCGTATCGAGATCAGCGGTCCTTCAGTCGGCGGGTCGAGTGGTGTAGGTGTGTCCGGTGGGGCTGGCCCAGGTGCAGGTGCCATCAGTTGTCATGTACACGGTCCAGCCGGCTTCGTGCTTGGCGCGGTGGTGGTGCCGGCACAGGCACTGCAGGTTGTGTGGCGCGGTCGGACCGTCCGGATACGGGGTGACGTGGTCGAGGTCGGTAAGTTTTGCGGGTCGGGTGCAGCCGGGGAACCGGCAGTGCTGGTCACGGGCCCGCACGAACCGCGCCAACCCGGCGCCGGGTGTGTACGAGTGGCAGCTGGTTTCGGCGACGATCCCGGTCTCGGCATCCACGAGGGCGCGGGTGAGCTTCACCCCGAGGAGACGGGTGAGTTCACGGATCACGGTGGCGGGGATGACACCGACACCCGGGACCTGGACGTCGCCGAGCCGGTAACGCACCGGGTCCACGGTGGGCGCGGGAAGTCTGTGGGGAAGACTCGCTCGATCACCGGCTCGCCGGGTATCAGTGAGATCAGTGGTGCGTACGGGACCGGCCGGTGGCGCTGGGTCAGGTGGTGGTCGGGTGCCAGTGCCTAGCGCGGCTTCGTACAACATCGCTTGGAGTTGGCGTTCGGCCGCGCCGATCGGGCGGTAGCCGCCGAGATCGACGACCCTCCGGTTGACCGGGAGGATGACCTTCGGCGGACCGGGCGGTCGCACCTTCGACATCCACGCGCCGACGACCCCGGGTGCCGCGCCGGCTGCTGCTGCGTCGTCAATGAGGCTCGACCGGTCCAGCACGCCAACCCCACCGCCCGTGCCCGTGCTGTTTGCGTCGCTCGTGCTCGTCGCGTCGCCCGTGCCGGTCGTGTCGTCTGTGCCCGTCGCCCCGTGGCGGCTAGCCGCTTCGGGGCCGCCGACGCCAGTGCCGGTCCCCGGGCACGTGTTGGTGGACGGCGCGGTGTCCGGGTGGAACGGGACGTGCAGCACCAGTTCGGTGGTCACCTGCGCGTTCGACAGGAGCATGTCCGTCAGGGCGTCGACGCGGCATTCGCCGAGGCTCTTGCTGGCAGTAGTCGAGTCGTGGAGCAGGCGGGCGTGGGCGTTGACCGCGGCCATCAGCTTCGCCGCGTCCAACGACGGCAGGACGGCGGTGAGCATGGACATGCCCGGCTCCCAATGGGGTTCGACGGTCACGTTCGTGCAGTCCCGCCGCCGCGCCGCGGACGCCTGATCGGACGCGACCGGCGCGTGCTGCACCAACAAGCGCTGCGCGCGCCGGCGCAGCTTCGTCGAAGTGGATGCCTCCGGGTCACTGGCCAGGATCTCGGCCTCGACGATCGCGGCGAGGTCGGCCGGACAATCAGGCGCCTCGGGTGACTCAGGTGCCTCGACACTGTCGGGTGCTCCGGGTGTGTCGGTTGCGGGGATTGCGTCGGCGAGGGCGTCGCTGACCGCGACCACCTTCCGCGACTCCAGTTCGCCGGTCCCGGCGTGGTGGAGCAGCTGCGGCGTGTAGCGCACGCTCTCGACCGCTTGGGTCAGTCGCAGGCTGGTTTGCCGATCGGTCCACCCCAACCGGGCACCCACCTCCAACGGCGTCCACGTGTCCGGGCTTTCCGGGTGCTTGTCGAACTCACGCTGCGCCAGCTGCTCCAGCCGCAGCGTTTGGGTGGCCCAGGCGGAGTTCTGCACCCGCTGCGTCGCCAGCACCTGGTCGAGGAGCTCGTCATCTGAGAGGTCCGACCCGTCGCCTCGTGCGCTGGTGGTGTCGTCGCGGGTCTTGTCGAACGCGGCGCGCAGCAGCGTCTGTGCCGTCTCCAACACTTCGGTCGTGGTGGCAGCGGCGATCACCTGATCGGTGAGTGCGTGCTGCAGGTTCGACATACCAAAACCATACACCTGTTCGAATCGGGTGGGAAGAGTTGAACACGATGAATTCGGTGTGTTTCCAGTGTGATTCGTGGGATTCGGCAGGGTTGTCAGTGGCGGGTGGGATGGTGTCGCGTGGTGGAGTGGGTGGGTCTCGATACGGGCTCCCTCGCTTCGCTCCTCCGCCCTACTCGACCACCACAAAGGGGCTTCGCTGGTCCGCCCTACTCGACCACCATCAGGGGCTGCTCGTGTCCTACTCGACCAGCGCCTGGGGACTGCACCTGTTCGGTCGCAGTCGGCACGATCAGGTGAGTGGCGAGATCACCGAGCGGGGCGAGGGGCCGCGTGAGCGGCCCTATGAAGCGAAGCGGAGCGCTAGCGGAGCGAAGCGGAGTGAGGCCGCGAGGGCGGTCCCTCGTCCCGCGGCCAGCGGCCGGCATGTCGTCCCGCGGCCCCACCCGAGCCGCACACAACACCATGAGGTGAGTCGCGAGATCACTGAGCGGGAGAGGAGCCGCTTGAGCGACCGCCTTGAGCGACCGCTATGAAGCGGGGCGGAGCGAGGTGGTCTCGATACGGGCTCCCCCGCTTCGCTCCTCCGCCCTACTCGACCAGCCCCCGCCGGCTCCCCCGCTTCGCTCCTCCGCCCTACTCGACCAGCCCCCGCCGGCTCCCCCGCTCCGCTCCTCCGCCCTACTCGACCAGCCCTCTAGTCCTCCGCCCCACGGGCAAACCCGGGCGCACGGGTCGTGCGTCACTTGCCCGGCGTGCGTGCGCGGTGCCTGCCGAACGCATCGATGCCACGCAACGCCTGTCCGGGACTTCGCGGGCAGTCACACCGCGAGCATCCGGCGGCGGCGCTCACGTGGAGCGCGACGGTGTGACCACACCGGTCACACACATCACTGGCACGGCGACGGCGAAACCAAGACATGTGTCCAGGGTAAGCAGATTCATCGCCGCGGACACCATCTGGGGCCGTTCGATCTGACCCGATCGTAGGCGGATGAGCCGGCCTGTAAGCCGGATTTTGTATGACGCTGCCGGTCTCCCGGCGGCGCCACGGCGACCATCCATCTACGACGACCGTTGCCGGCCGCCTCCAGCGATCTACCCGCGTGCTCGGGCGGGCCGCCCTCGAACGCACGCTGTCTGATCTTGCTCCAGGTGGGGTTTACCGAGCCACGCCAGTCACCTGGCGTGCTGGTGGTCTCTTACACCACCGTTTCACCCTTACCGCCGGCGAACCGGTGGCGGTCTGATTTCTGTGGCACTGTCCCGCGGGTCACCCCGGGTGGCCGTTAGCCACCACCTTGCCCTTCGGAGTCCGGACTTTCCTCGACAGGATCACTCCTGCCGCGGCCGCCCGGCCGACTCATCCAACGGGCCAGTCTACCGGCGCCGATCACACCAGCGCGAACTCGACCAGGTGCTGCCCGATGTCGGCCTTGGTGAGCTTGACCTGCACCTGCGCGCCGAGTTCGGCATCCCCGGTGCACTTGGCGGTGACCGCGAGATCGACCAGTTGCACGACGACGCCCTTGTCGTTCTTGTCCACGACGTATGCCGGGAACGTCTCGCCGATGCGGTGCGACAGGACGGCCGCCTCGGCGGTGTCGGTGCACGCTCTCTCGACCTGGCGCGCCAGTTGGTCCGAGGCCTGCATGATGTCCGGCAGTGTGGGCAGCGCATCCCGCACCCAGCCCGGCACCTCGGCGCCGCGGCTGATCGCCTCGCAAGCCGCGAGTCCGAAGCGGTCGACCAGCCTGCGCAGCGGCGCCGTCACGTGTGCGTATGGCGCAGCGACCGCCGACTGGTTGGGCTGGTCCGGCACCTGGCCGTCGAACGGCGTGTAACCGGCCCCGCGGAAGAGGCTGGTGGCGTCGTAGATCAGCGCCAGATGCTGGGGGTTGGTGCGGTCCAGCCCGCGGATGAAGTCGCCATACGCCTGATCGGCCGGCCACGGGACGCCCAGCGCGTTCGCCTGCCGGCGGAAGCGGTCGATCGCACTCTGCTCCGGCTCGGGCATCGTGCGCAGGATGCCGATCTTGGCGCCGAGCATCAGCTGCGCCGCGACCATGCCGGTCATCAGCGAGATCTGCGCGTTCCAGTCCTCCGACGGCACCGGCGGCCGGAAGCTCAGCTCGTAGGTGCCGTCGTCCTTCTTGTGCACCTCCTGCTCGGGCATCGGCAGGCTGGCGCCGCCACGCTTCTCCTCGAGCGTGATGCGCAGCTCGCCGATCTCCTTCAGCAGCGCGAGGCCCTCGTCGGCGGTGCCACCGTCGATCTGCTGCTGCACGCCTTCGTAGTCGAGCCGGGCGACGCTCTTCACCTTCGCCAGGTAGACCTCGCTCGCGGTCGTCTCGCCGTCGGAGGCCAACCGGATGTCCCACACGAACGCGCCCCGCACGTGGTCCGGCAGCAGGCTGGCCGCTCCCTCGCTCAGCACCTGCGGGTGCAACGGCAGGCGCGTGTCCGGCATGTAGATCGTCTGGCCCCGCCGGCGGGTCTCGGCGTCGAGCGCACCGCCCGGGGTGACGTATGCCGGCACGTCCGCGATCGCGTAGCGCACCCGGTAACCGTCGCCGTCGCGCTCCAGGAACATCGCCTGGTCGAGGTCGTTGGAACCCGGCGGGTCGATCGTGAAGAACGGCACCGCGGTCTCGTCCCGCTCGGGCAATACCGCTGCGGCTGCTGCCTTTTCGGCCTCGGCCAGGGCGTCGGCCGGGTAGTCCAGGCTGAGCTTCAACTGCTCGCGGATCGCAGCGAAGGCCTGCTCCAGCGGTCCGGCGTCCGCGCCGGCCTGCGGATCGGCCTGAGGGGCGATGATCTGGCGAAGGGTCATGGGGCCCACCATAGGTGGCAACCGGCCGGTGGTGCGGGAGCACGAAGCCGCGGCATCGGTCGGTAGTCTGCCGCGGTGCTGATCCTGCTGCCGCCGTCGGAGACCAAGACGCCCCGGACGCGGGGCGGATCGCTCGACCTGACCCGGCTGAGCTTCGCTGAGCTCTCCGCCACCCGCGACGCCGTGCTCGACGCGCTCGTCGAGGTCAGCGGCCGCCCCGACGCCCTCGCGCAACTCGGCGTCAGCCCGGGCATCGCGCCCGAGGTCGAGCGCAACCGTTCGCTGCGCACCGCACCCGCGCAGGTCGTCGGCGACCTCTACACCGGGGTGCTCTACGACGCGCTGGACCTGCCCACGCTCGAGCCGGCCGCGCTGCGCCGAGCGCGACGCTGGTTCGTCGTGCAGTCGGCGCTGTTCGGCGCGTTGCGGCTGGGCGACAAGGTCCCGGCATACCGGCTCTCGATGGGGACCAACCTGCCCGGCGTCGGCCCCCTCGCGGCCTCGTGGCGGGCGGTGCTCGACGAGCCGATGACCGCCGCCGCCGGCACGGGAGTGGTCGTCGACTGCCGGTCCAGCACGTATGCCGCAGCGTGGTCCCCGGCCGGCGCGGTCGCCCAACGATGGGTGCGGATCTCGGTGCCCGGCGCCACGCACATGGCCAAGCACACCCGGGGCCTGGTCGCCCGGCACCTCGCCCAGACCGGTGCCACCCCGCGCACCGCCGCCGCGCTGCGCGACGTGCTCGCCACCGACTTCAAGGCCGAGCTGCGCGAGCCGTCCCGGCCGGGCACGCCGTGGGACCTGGCGGTGACGGCCCGGTGACCGAGCTGGTCGATCGCGTCGGCCCGGTCCTCATCTTCCTGATCTGCATCACGATCGTCGCCGAAATCGCCGACCGCGCAGGCGTTTTCGAGGTCGCGGGCCACTGGGCCGCCCGAGTCGCCCGCGGTCGCAAGCTGGTGCTGTGGCTGATCGTCGTGCTGCTCTCCTGCCTCGCGACCACCGTGCTCAGCCTGGACACCACCGCAGTCCTGCTGACACCGGTGGTCATCACCATGGCCCGTCAGGCACGCATCTCCCCGCTGCCCTTCGCACTGACCACGGTCTGGCTGGCCAACACGGCGTCGCTGCTGCTGCCGGTCTCCAACCTCACGAATCTGCTTGCCCTGCATGGGTTTTCGCGCTGGGGTGGCTTCTCGTCATACCTGTCGGTGGCGTGGCGTCCGGCCCTGACCGCGATGGTCGCCACCACCGCGGTCATCGCGGCGCTGCACGGCCGCTCCCTCGTCGGGCGGTATGCCGCGCCGCCCGCGCCCGAGACCGGTGACCCGGTGCTGCTGCGGGTCGCCGGTGCGGTCTGCCTGCTGCTCGGCCCGGTGTTCGTCACCGGGGTGACGCCGGCGATCCCGGCTGCCGTCGCGGCGGCGATCCTGGCGGTGACGCTGTGGATGCGCGACCGTGGCGGCATCCGCGAGGTGGCCGTGCCGTGGCGGATGGTGATCGGGGTCAGCGTGCTCTTCGTCGTGGTCGACCTGCTCGGGTCGCACGGCCTCAACGCGCTGATCGCCGACCTCGTCGGACGCGGGCACGGGCTCACCGACCTGGTGCGGGTCGCCGGTGTCGGCGCGGTGGGCGCCAACCTGGTCAACAACCTCCCGGCATACCTCGCGGCGGAGTCGGCAGCCGGGGACAGCGCTCAGCGTCTGATGGCGCTGCTCATCGGCGTCAACGCCGGACCGGTCGTGACCCTCTGGGGTTCCCTCGCGACGCTGCTGTGGCGGAGCCGGTGCGAACGAGCCGGTCTGCGGATCCCGTTGCGGCGTTTCACGATCGAGAGCCTCCTGGTTGCGATCGCGGCCGTGGGCGCGGCCACCGTGGTGCTCGCGCTGGTCTGATCAGTCCCACGCGCGCCAGAAGTGGTGCACGGGGCCGTGACCGGACCCGATCGACAACTCGTCCGCGTGCCGCAGCGCACCGGTCAGATAGTCCTTCGCCGCACGCACTGCCGGCTCCCAGCCCGCGCTGCGCGGCCGCAGGGCGGCGATCGCCGCCGACAGCGTGCACCCGGTGCCGTGCGTGTTGCGGGTCGATACCCGAGGAGCGGAGAGCTCGGTGACCCGGCCGCCGGTGAGCAGCAGATCGGTGCTGGCCTCGCCGTCCAGGTGGCCGCCCTTGAGCAGCACTCCCCCGGTGAGCTCGCCGAGTGCGTGCACCTGCCGCATCATGCCGGTGACGCTGGTCGTCTCCTCGGTGCCCAGCAGGTCAGCAGCCTCCGGCAGGTTGGGGGTAATCAGGTCGCAGAGCGGGATCAGGTTGCTGCGCAACGCATTCACCGCATCGGCGTCGAGCAGGCGATGCCCGCTCTTGGCCACCATCACCGGGTCGAGCACGATCGGCCCGACCTCCCGCTCGCCGAGCACCTGCGCGACGGCGTCGATGACGTCGGCGGTGCCGAGCATGCCGATCTTGACCACGTCCACGTTGACGTCGTCGAGCAGGTTGGTCAGCTGTGCGGCGACCGTCGACCCGTCCAGCTGGTGCACCGCGGCGACGCCCCGGGTGTTCTGGGCGACCACCGCGGTGACGACCGCCGTGCCGAACGCACCCAGCGCGGAGAAGGTCTTGAGATCCGCGCTGATCCCGGCGCCGCCGCTCGGGTCGGTCCCGGCGATGGTCAGTGCCGTGGGCACGGGTGATGGGGTTGCCGGTGGGGCGGCCTCAGGCCGCGCGGCGGACTCGGTCACGGCGCGCTCCGCTCGACGGCCGTGCGCAACTCGGCGGCCGCGGCGGCCGGGTCGGCCGCAGCGCAGATGGCCGAGACGACCGCGACCCCGTCGACGCCCGCATCGAGCAGTGGTGCCACATCGCCGACGCCGATGCCGCCGATCGCGACCGACGGCAGGGCGGTCGCCCCGGCGATCGCGCGGACCCCGTCATAGCCGAGCGGCGCCGCGGCGTTCGGCTTGGTCGTGGTGGCTCGCAGCGGGCCGATGCCGAGGTAGTCGACCGTGCCGGCGGGCCACTCATCGGCGGCGCGGAGCTCGTCCGGTGACGAAACCGAGTGCCCGATCAGGAAACCCGGCCCGGCGATGCGCCGTGCGTCGACCGGGTCGAGGTCGGACTGGCCCAGGTGCACGCCGTCCGCGCCGACCGCGAGCGCGACGTCCAGGCGGTCGTCGACGACGAACGGCACACCGGCCGACCGGGTGACCTCCAGGAGTTGCCGAGCGGTCTCGACCAGGCGCCGGGAGCTCGCGTCGTGATCGCGCAGCTGCACGATCGTGACGCCGCCCGCCACCGCCTGCCGCACCGTCTCCACGACGCCGCGCGCGCCGCTCAGCCCCTCGTCGGTGACCAGATAGATCCGCAGGTGTTTCGGATCCATCGTCAGCCCACCCGCAGTCTGGCCAGGTCGGCCGGGCCGACCCGGTGCAGCGCATCGAGCAGCTGCACCGCGAAAGAGCCTGGGCCGTCGGCCTTTTCGTCGGCCAGCTCGGCGGCGATCGTGAGCACGGCGGTGGCCGCGAATGCGGCATCCGCCGGCGTCTCGGCGTATGGCGCGAACGCCGCCACGATCGCGCCCAGCGCGCAGCCGACCCCGGTCACCATGGTCATCGTCGGCGTGCCGCTGGCGATCGTGCGCACCCCGGAGCCATCGACGATGCGGTCGACGGGGCCGCTCACCGCGACCGCGCCCCCGGTGCGCCCGACCAGCGACGCGGCAGCATCGACCGCAGCCTCGGTGGAGGCGGTGCTGTCGACCCCGCGACCGCCACCCTCGGCGCCGGACAGGCTGATCACCTCGGACGCGTTGCCGCGGATCACGCTGGGGCGCAACGGCACCAGCTCTGCGCCGACCCGGTCACGCAGCGGCAGTCCGCCCACCGCCACCGGATCGAGGACCCACGGTGTGCCCGCCGCACCGGCCGCCTCCGCCGTCAGCCGCATCGTCTGCGCGACCTCGGCGTCCAGCGTCCCGAGATTGATCAGCACCCCGTCGGCGACGCTCGCGAAAACCGGTGCCTCCTCACGGTTGTCGACCATCGCCGGCGCCGCGCCGAGCGCCAGCAGCACGTTGGCCGTGAAGCCGGTGACCACCGCGTTGGTGATGCACTGCACCAGCGGCGTCCCCGCGCGCAGCCGCGCCAGCAGCTCCGCGACCTGGTCCGCGTCACTCACCACGGCCACCTCTCCCCGCGCACGGCGGCGTCCCAGAACATCCACTCGTAGCGGGTGGTCGTCTCGATGTGCCGCCGCATCGCGGCGACCTGTTCCTCGGTCAGGGTGGCGACGGTGCGGTCGACGATGTCGAGCACCTGCGCGACGGTGTCGGCGAAGTCGGCTGCGGCATACGCCTCGATCCACTGCTGGTAGACCGGGTCGGCCGACCCCTCCGCCTCCAACGCGGCGCCGACCTGCTGGTAGATCCAGTAACACGGCAGTGCGGCCGCCAGGCCCTCGTGGAACGGCCGCTGCGCCGCCGTCGCGAGCAGGTAGCTGGTGTATGCCGTGGTCGCGGGTGAGGGCCGGGTCTGCCGCATCAGGTCCGGGTCGATGCCGGCGTCGGCGAGCAGCTTCGGGTGCAGGTCGAGCTCGGCGGCGACCGCCTCCCCGGCATGCGCGGCGAGGGTGCCCGCATCGCCGTCGGGCGCCTTCGCGGCCAGCAGGGCGAGCGCCCGCGCGTAGTCGCCGAGATAGAGCGTGTCCTGAATCACGAAGTAGCCGAACGCTTCTCGCGGCAGCGTGCCGTCGGCGAGACCGACGAGGAACGGATGGTCGAGCACTCGCCCGAGTCCGTCCTGCATCGGGGCGCCGAGCGTGGGCCACCACGGGTAGTCGGTGCGAAGTGCCATCGGGCCATCCCTTCCTACGCCGGTGTTACCCGGATCAGGTGTATGACGGTCGGCGACGGCGGTCGCCCTCTCAGCCCGGTCCGTTCCGGGCTCCCGCGGGTTGCTCCCACCACGATAACCCGAGGGGCAGCGTCAGGGTTCGGGGGTCACCTCGCCGGCCCGGACCAGGCCGGTCTCATAGGCGAGCACCACGATCTGCACCCGGTCGCGCAGCTGCAGCTTGGCGAGGATGCGCCCGATGTGGGTCTTCACCGTGGCCTCCGCGAGGAAGAGCGACCCGGCGATCTCGCCGTTGCTCATGCCGCGTGCGACCGCGATCATCACCTCACGCTCCCGGTCGGTGAGCTCCTCGAGTTTCCTTGTGTCCGGCGCGGATTCGGCGGGCAGCACCGGCACCACCCGCTCCAGCAGGCGCCGGGTCGCCGACGGTGCCACGACCGCGTCGCCACCGTGGACGGCACGGATCGCGGCGATGAGCTCGGCCGGACCGGCATCCTTGAGGAAGAAGCCGGACGCACCGGCGCGCAGTGCCGAATAGACGTACTCGTCGAGGTCGAAGGTGGTCAGCACCAGCACCTTCGGCGCCGACGCCCCGAGCGACCGCACGATCTCGCCGGTGGCCGCGACACCGTCGAGCACGGGCATCCGGATGTCCATCAGCACCACGTCGACGGCCAGGCCGCGGCCGAGCAGGTCGACCGCCTGCCGGCCGTCGGACGCCTCGGCGGTCACCTCCAGGTCGTCCTCGGCCTCCAGCATCATCCGGAAACCCACCCGCACGAGCTGCTGGTCGTCCACCAGCATCAGCCGCAACGGCTCCTGTGCGCCCGTCATCGCTCTCCTTCCGTCGGAAATTCGGCGGCGACGCGAAAGCCGCCGCCCGGGCGCGGCGAGGTCCACAGCTGCCCGCCGAAGGCGTGCACGCGCTCCCGCATCCCCAGCAGTCCGTTGCCGCCCGTCGAGGCATCGGTCGCGCCGACGCCGTCGTCCTCGATCTCGAGCACCAGCAGCTCGTCGCGACGCCGCAGCCGGATCCAGATCCGCGCCTCGTCGCCGGCGTGCTTCAGCACGTTGGTCGTCGCCTCCTGCACGATCCGGTATGCCGCCCGGCTCACCCCCGGCGAGACGTCCTCCGGGCGCACCGAACCCTCGTCGAGAAGGACCGTGCGCCCGGTGGCCCGCACCCCGTCGACCAGCGACGGCAGCGCCGTCAGGTCGTGCGTCGGCGCAAGCTCGGCGAGGCCGTCCCCGCCTCCGTCGCGCAACACGCCCACCAGCGCGCGCGTCTCGGCAAGAGCTGTGCGCGCGGTGTCGCCGATCGTCGAAAGTGCCTGGGCCGCAGTCGGATCGGGGGCCGACCGCCTGGAGATCGCGTGCCCCGCGCCGTCCGCCTGCACCACGATCACGGCCAGGGCGTGTGCGACGACGTCGTGCATCTCCCGCGCGATCCGGGCCCGCTCGGCCTGCGCGACGATGACCGCCTGCTGGTCGCGCTCGTGCTCGGCGTCCCGCGCACGGGCGTGCAACTGCTCGATGAGCTGCGCCCGCCGCCGGCTGGCCTCGGCGATGCCGAGCGTCGCGATCACCGCGAGGAGGTTGACGCCGAAGATGAAGACCACCTGGGCGCCGCGGGCACCCTCGATGTCGCTGCTCCAGCGCACCGCCGCGATGCCGGCGCCGAGCACGCACACCGCGGTGGCGGCGATGCCCCACGGTCGCCAGCCCCTCCGGGACACGACCGCGAACAACGCGATGAAGATGCCGATGTCGGAGATCGTGACGACGTTGAGCACAGGCACGCTCGCCGCCGACGCGATCGCCACGGCCGCGAAGGTCGGCACCGGCGCGATCCGCCGCCAGAGCAGCGGCACGATCTGGCCCGCACCGCAGGCGAGCACCCACACCGGGTGGTCGTGACCGGCGTAGGGCACGACGGTGCCCACGATCAGCGCAGCGACCAGCGCGAAGTCGTAGCGGGTGGGCATGGCGAACACGCTACGGGCCGGGGCAGCGACTGTCGTCATACCCACGTGCCGGTTTGCCGTCCGCCTCAGGTCGTAGCTGCGTCAAGCGCGTGCGTGACGTCGCGCACCAGATCTGCCGGGTCCTCCAGGCCCACCGAGATGCGCAGCACGCCGTCGGTGATCCCCACCTGGGCACGCGCCTCCTCCCCCATCCGGCGGTGGGTCGTGGTTGCCGGGTGGGTGATCAACGACTTCGAGTCACCCAGGTTGTTCGAAATGTCAATGATCTCAAGGGCGTTCATCATCGCGAACGCCTCGGGCTTGTCACCGTCGAGCTCGAAGGTGACGACCGTGCCGCCGCCGAGCATCTGCCGCTTGGCGAGCTCGTGCTGCGGGTGCGACTCGAGGAAGGGATACCAGACGGTGCGCACCGCGTCGTGCGCCTCCAGCGCCTCGGCCAGCTGCCGCGCCGAGCGCGCCTGGTGCTCCACCCGCAGCCGCAGGGTCTCCAGGCCCTTGACGAGCACCCAGGCATTGAAGGGCGACAGCGACGGCCCGGTGTGCCGGATGAGGTTCTTCACCGGCCCGTTGATGTAGTCGGCCGGGCCGAGGATGGCGCCGCCGAGCACCCGCCCCTGACCGTCGATGTGCTTGGTCGCCGAGTAGACGACGATGTCGGCGCCGTGGTCGAGCGGACGGGAGAAGACCGGCGTGCCGAAGACGTTGTCGACCACCACCTGCGCGCCCGCCGAATGCGCCTGTTCGCAGACGAATTCGATGTCGACCAGCTCCTGCATCGGGTTGCTCGGGGTCTCGAAGAAGACCGCCGTCGTCGGCTCGGCGAGCGCCGCCCGCCACTGCTCGTTGTCGCCGCCGTCGACGAAGACCGTCTCGACGCCCCAGCGTGGCAGGATCTCGTCGAGGATCACGAAGCACGAGCCGAACAGCCCTCGCGAGGCGACCACCCGGTCCCCCGCGCCGAGCAGGGCGGCGAGCGCAGTGAAGACCGCGCCCATGCCGGATCCCGTGGCGTAGCAGGCCTCCGCGCCCTCCAGCGCGCGCAGCCGCTCCTCGAAGACGGCGACCGTCGGGTTGCCGTAACGGCTGTAGACGAAGCGCTCGATCTCCTCGGTGAAGGCCGCTTCGGCCTCCTCCGCCGTCTCGTAGACGAAACCGGAGGTCAGATAAAGCGCCTCGGCGGTCTCCTCGAAGCCGCTGCGATCCAGCCCGGCTCGAACAGCCAGGGTGTCCGGCTGCCAGCCGCCCTCGGGCGGGGTCACTGACGCCACGGCAGGCCGGCCACCTTCCAGCCGGCGAGCGCCCGGTGGCCGTGCTCGTCGAGGTTGCCCTCGAACCCGTCCACCACGTTGTATGCCGGGCCGACCCCCGCCGCCGACAGCGCCTCCGCGGCGGCGACGGACCGTGCGCCCGACCGGCACAGCAGGTAGACCGCTCCGCCGGCCGCGTTGGCCTCGCGCACGTCGTCGACGAACCGGGCATTCTGGGCGCCGGCCGGGAAGTCCTGCCACTCCACGCAGACGACCCGCTTGCCGATCGGCGACAGGTCGGGCACACCGACGTAGGTCCACTCGGCCTGGGTGCGCACGTCGACCAGCACCGCGTCCGGATCGTCGCGCAGCGCGTCATACGCCTGCTGCGGCGTCACGTCTCCCGCATAACTCATGCTCGGGAGTTTCCCATAGCGCCGGTTATCGCAGGTGGTGGGTGTCGTTGGTGTAGTCGACCACGGCCGACCCGTCGTCGCGCACCTCGATCGCGGTCAGCGACGCGGGATCGGTGGCGAGCAGCCAGGAGTGCCCGGTGGACAGGCCGAGCAGCGACTGCAGCACCACCATGATCGGCTTGCGGTGCGTGGCCACGACCACGGTGCCACCGTGGGCGATCGCCCGCTGCCGGGCGGCATCGACCCGGGCCGCCAGGTCGTGGTGCGTCTCGCCGCCCTCGACCCGGAAGTCGTCCTCGAGCCGCAGACGGGTGGCCTGGCCCGGGAAGCGCTCGCCGATCTCGGCGAACGACAGCCCGTCCCAGATCCCGAAGTTCTGCTCGTCCCAGTCGGCATCGACGGTGGGCTCGACCCCGAGCGCGTCGGCGACCGCGGCGCCGGTCTCGCGCGCGCGGGCCAGGGAGGAACTGATGACCGTGACCGGCCCGGTGACCAGTCGCGCGACCGCGTCGGCCGCGCGACGGGCCTGCTCCCGGCCCTCGGCGTTGAGGGACGGGTCGGCACCGTCTCGCCCGTCGAGGCGGCCGGCGAGGGTGAAGTCGGTGACGCCGTGGCGCACCAGGATCAGCCGCGTGGTCACCTCACGGTGCGGCACCGGCGGAGGCTGGGTCGCGGCGTCGTCGCCCGCGGGCGCGCCGGTCCCCTCCCGGCGCTCCTCCTGCCGCCACAGGTCGCGGCTGACGTGCTCGCCGTCCATCCCGACGTTGGACAGCTTGTCGGCGGCCTTGTTCTGCTCACGCGGGATCCAGGTCCAGTCGACCGAGCCGCCCGCGGCGCGCAGGGTGCGCACCACCTCCTGCGCTTCGCCGGCGAGCCGGCGCATGTCCTCGTGCTTGATCTTCCACCGCCCGGCCATCTGCTCGACGACGAGGCGGGAGTCCATCCGCACGGTGATGTCGGCGGCCGGGTCGATCGCCTGCGCGGCGAGCAGCCCGGCGATCATCCCTTGATATTCGGCGACGTTGTTGCTGGCCTTGCCGAGCGGTGCGGCGCGCTCGGCGAGGAGTTCGCCGCTGCGCCCGTCGCGCACGAGGGCGCCATACCCGGCCACGCCGGGGTTGCCGCGAGACCCTCCGTCGGCCTCGACGATGAGTGACTTGCCCATGTCCGGTTACAGCCCGGATTCGGCGGTGCGGACCAGGATGCGGCGGCACTCCTCGCAGCGCAGCACCTCGTCCTCGGGGGCGCTGCGGATGCGGGACAGCTCGGCCTGCACCAGCTCCAATCCGCAACCGGTGCAACGCTTTTGCTGCAACGCGGCGGCACCGACGCCACCCTGCTGCGCGCGCACCTTCTCATAGAGGTCGAGCAGCTCCTGCCCCACGCCGGGTGCGACATTGGCGCGGTCGCGCTGCACCTGCTCGCGCTCGGCGGTGATGTCGGCGACCTCCTTGTCCCGCTGCTCGGTGAGCCGCGCGACGGTGTCCTGCGCCTCCGCCTGGGCACCCTCCTTGGCGGTGAGCTCGCGCTGCAGAGTCTCGGCGCGCTCCATCACCTCCAGCTCGACGTCCTCCAGCTCCGCCTGCCGGCGGGCGAGGGTGTCAAGCTCGTGCTGCAGGCCCTGCAGCTCCTTGGCCGACCCGGAGCCGCCCTCGAGGCGCTCCCGGTCGCGGGCGGCCCGATCGCGCACCAGCTGCACGTCGGCGTCGGCCTTGCTGACCGCGCGTTCGTTGTCCTGCACCGCGGTCCGGGCGAGCACCACGTCCTCGGCGAGCGTCTGCGCGCGAGCAGTCGCGGTGTCGAGCTCGGCCTGCGCGGGCAGGGTGCGCTCACGGTGGGCGAGCTGGTCGAGTCGGGTGTCGAGCTTCTGCAGGTCCAGCAGCTTCCACTGCCGGGTGAGATCAGCCTTCACGAGGCGGTCACTGGTCCTTCGCTGTCATCGTCCGTCCTGGTGGTCACCAGGAAATCCCAGGGGTCGGTGCGCAGCCGGGAGACCCAGGTCTGCACGTCGTACCCATCCTGCGCCATCGCCGCGGCGAGCCGCTCGGCGCTCCCGTCGAGCCACAGGGCCTCGGTCGCCCAGTGCCCCGCGTCGATCAGGTATGGCGGGCCGCCGCGCGCGTCCTCCCGGGCCTCCAGGGCCGGGTGGTGGCGCAGGTCGGCGGTCACGTAGACGTCGGCGCCGGCCGCCCGCACGGCGTCGAAGCGGGTGTCCCCGGCGCCGCCCTGCACCGCGACCCGGCGCACGGTCGCCCCCGGGTCGCCGCTCACCCGCAGCCCGACGGGCGCCGCGGGAAGTGCGGCGGCGAGGCGCTCGGCGAAGTCGCGCAGGGTGGTCGCCTCGGGCAGGTCGGCGACCTTGCCGATCGGCTGGCCGTCCTCCTCGTCGAGCGGTGCGGCGTCCGCCGGCAGCCCGCACGCGGCCGCGAGCGCGTCGTTGACGCCCGGCGTGGCGACATCGGCGTTGGTGTGGGCGCAGTAGAGCGCCAGGTCGGCGACCACGAGCGTGGTGAGCGCGGCGCCCTTCGCGGTGGTGGTCGCCACCGAGTGCACGCCGCGCAGCAGCAGCGGGTGGTGGGTCACCAGCAGGTCGGCGCCCGCGTCGCGGGCCTCCTCGATGACGGCGAGCGTCGGGTCGACGGCGAAATGGACCCGCCGCACCGGCTGCGCGGGATCGCCGCTCACGAGGCCGACGCGGTCCCACCCGGCGGCGGTGTCCGGCGGGTAGAAACCGTCCAGCACCCGCACCACATCGGCGAGGGTCGCTGCCTTCTCCTGCCCGTGCACCGTCGCCATTCGGACCAGCTTAGTCGGGCCGCGAGCGACGCAAACCGACGTCTTCAAAACCCCCGTCGCGATGTGATCCGGGTCATAGTTGAACGACTGAACGAATCCTCGCGATCCGACTCCCCGGGCCCCACCCGGACGGGCGGGGCGACCAAGATCGCCGACTTCAAGGTCAAGCTGACGTTGAAGAATGCCGTGGCGTATCGACGCCGTCCAGGTCAACACCGGCATCGCCATCCGAGCCAAGAGGATTCCGGCCACGACGTTTCCGGCAGTCCATCCCATGTAGGCCGCGCCTGGGCGGCTCCTGCCCGCCGGGCCGACTCCCGAGCGACGTAAGCAGGACCGCCGTGGCACCCGCTGCCGGCGGAGCGAGGAGTGGGCCCGGCCGGTCTCGAACCGACGACAACCGCGGTGTAAACGCGGTGCTCTACCAACTGAGCTACAGGCCCGTGCGCGGCGGTTTGCCGCACGGCGCGGCACATTCTGCCAGGTCGCATGCTTCGCGAGCCGCGGCATACCGGCCAGGTCGCGCAAAAGTCGACCCTCGGCATAGCGGCGCGCCGAGAAACGCGCGATTCTCGGCGTGTTCGTATGCCGAGGGTCGACTTTTGCCGGGGACGCACGCGGTCCGGCCAGCCGACGACGCGCTGCGCCGAGCCGCCGAACCCCGAGCCGACGAACCCCGCGCCGCGACGAAGGGCCCGACCGGTCAGAGCGCCGCGAGCGCGTCCCGGTAGCCGGCGAAGTCGCGCGCCTGCCCGGGACCGTTGACCTGCGACCAGGCGACCTTGCCGTCGGTGCCGATCAGGAAGGTGCCGCGGATCGCCATACCGGAGTCGGCGTCGAAGACCCCGTAGTCGCTCGCCACCGCGCCGTGCGGCCAGAAATCGGACAGCAGCCCGAAGGTGTAGCCCTCGGCGTCGGCCCAGGCGCGCAGCGTGAACATCGGGTCGCAGGAGATCGCCAGCACCTGCGCGGCGCCGTCGCCGGTGTAGCCGGCGAGGTCGTCGCGGATCGAGCACAGCTCGCCGGTGCAGATGCCGCTCCACGCGAACGGGTAGAAGACCAACAGGACCGGCCCCTGCCCGAGTTGCTCGGCGAGGGTGATCTCCTCGCCGTTCTGATTGCGCAGGGTGAAGTCGGGCGCGGTGTCGCCGACCGCCACGGGTGCCTCGCTCATCGCTGCTTGGCCACCCCGCCCTGCACGAGCTTGGTGGCGATCCACTCGTCGCCGGCCCGAGTCGACGTGCCGGCGTTGAGCCCGGCGGTCTGGGCCGCCTCGGCGATGTCGCTGGCGTCGACGTGGTCGGGGTGACCCGCCCCCGGCACCAGGAGTACGACGAAACCCTTGTCGGCCAGGTTGGTCAGTGCGTCGACGCAGTCATCGATGAGGTCACCGTCGCCGTCGCGCCACCACAGCACGACCGCGTCGACCACCCCGTCGTAGTCCTCGTCCTCCAGGCCGGAGCCGATCGCGTCCTCGATCTGGGTGCGGACCGCGTCGTCGACGTCCTCGTCCCACCCGAGCTCCTGCACCACCTGGTCGTTCTCGAAGCCGAGCCTTTCCGCCAGTCCCGCATTCGGGGCCTCAGTTGCCATGGGCGTAGTTCACTAGGATCGCGCGGGGTTTGCAACCGGAGCCGGTCATTTCGCCGCTTCGTGGACGTGATGCGGCGCGCGAGGTGCCATGGGTTGCCACCCGGGACGTCACCGGGATCAGGCACCGATATGCGGATCGCTGACCGACGGGCGGCCGGTCTCGACGCGCCCCGCCACCTGCCGGGACCACCCCTGCTCGCCGTCGGCGGTGACCGTCAGGTCGTACCAGCCCTGCGTGCTGCCGGTCGAGGTGACGATCCGCGCGCGTGCGCCGGCCGGGGTGTGCCGTCGTACCTCCTGGGCGTGGCCGTAGTTGTCGCGTACCCGCACGGTCAGGGCGCGGCCGGCCGGCGCGGTCACCTCGAGCGTCACCCGCCCCATGCCGTTGCCCTCCTGGCGCACCTGCACCTGCGGCTCGGCGCCCGATCCGCCGGTGAGGCGCTGCCAGAAGCCGCCTGGCCCGTGCACCTGCACGTCGTATGACGCAGCGACCGGCCAGGACGCGGTCAGCTGCTTGCCGGCCTCGACCGTGTAGCTGAACGGCGCTCCCGGGACGTCGTTGGAGCGCACCTGGAAGTGCGCGCCGAGCGCGCCGTCGTTGCGGAACGTCGCCTGCAGCGCGTTGCCGGCCCGGTGCGCGTCGACTGCGAGGCGGTAGCCGAGGGCCCGCGAGGGCCGGGTGCCGGTCTCCTGCCGGGGCACGGTGCCCCCGCGCGGGGTCGGCGGCACGTAGCTCGGGTGACGGCTGTGATCGTTCGGTTTGGTCTGTGCCGGAAGGGGTTTCGGTGTTGCGGTGCCCCCGAAGTCGAACGCTGCCGTGAGGTCGCCGCACACCGCGCGCCGCCACGGACTGATCTGCGGCTCCTGCACCCCGAAGCGCCGCTCGAGGAAACGGATGATCGAGGTGTGGTCGAAGGTCTCGGAGCAGACCCAGCCCCCGACGCTCCACGGCGACACGACGAGCATCGGCACCCGCTGCCCGAGACCGTAGGGCGCGGGCTGGCCGTTGCCGCCCGGGTAGCCCTCGAACTGCGTGCTGACCGTCGAATCCCCCGGCAAACCGGACACATTCGCGTAGGGCGGCACGATGTGGTCGAAGTAGCCGTCGTTCTCGTCGTAGGTGATGAAGAGTGCCGTGCGGCGCCATACCTCGGGGTCGGAGGTGAGTGCGTCGAGCACCTGGGAGACGTACCACTCGCCATACTGCACCGGCCAGTTCGGGTGTTCGCTGAACGCCTCGGGTGCGGCGATCCAGGACACCTGCGGCAGCTTGCCGCCCTGCACGTCGGCGCGCAGCTGGTCGAAGTAGCCCTCTCCCGCCTTGGCATTCGTGCCGGTGCGCGCCTTCTCATAGAGCGGGCTGCCGGGAGCGGCGTTGCGGTAGGCGTCGAAGTAGAGCAGCGAGTTGTCGCCGTAGTTGCCGATGTAGGCGTCGTCGACCCAGCCCCAGGAGCCGGCGGCGTCCAGGCCGGTGCCGACGTCCTGGTAGACCTTCCACGAAATCCCTGCATTCTCAAGGCGTTCCGGGTAGGTCTTCCAGTCGTAACCGGCCTCGGCGTTGTCGATCACCGGGCCGCCGCCCTTGCCGTCGTTGCCGACCCAGCCGGTCCACATGTAGTAGCGGTTGGGGTCGGTCGGGCCCATCAGCGAGCAGTGGTAGGCGTCGCAGATCGTGAAGGCGTCGGCGAGCGCGTAGTGGAACGGCATGTCGCCGCGCCGCATGTGGGTCATCGTGACGCCGCTCTTGGCCTGGATCCAGCGGTCGTAGCAGCCGCGCGCGAAGGCGTCGTGACCGCCGTTCCAGGAGTGGTCGAGGCCCTCCAGGAACTTCGTGCCGTAGTTGTCGACATCGGGCCGGAACGGCACGACGACGCCCGCGGCGTCCTGTTGCTCCCACACCGGGCGGCCGCTCGGCAGCGTCGCGGCGCGCGGGTCGTCGAAGCCGCGCACCCCGCGCAGCGTGCCGAAGTAGTGGTCGAAGGAGCGGTTCTCCTGCATCAGGATTACCACGTGTTCGACGTCCGCGATGGAGCCGGTGCCGCGGTATGCCGGGATGGCCGCGGCGCGCGCGACGCTCTGGGAGAGGGCGGTCGCGGCGGCCGTCGCGCCGGCGATCTGGAGGAAGCGGCGGCGATCAAGTGCGGGCACGTGGGAAGCCTTTCGCTGACAACGGTTTTCGGGCCGTCTCTCAGCGTGCCCCTCGCATGGTCAGCGGCGGGTGAAGCGCAGGCAAAGATTTGGGTGAGTTCACTCGCCCTTCGACGCCTGGCCGAAGGTCGCGGGCGCCGGCGCGTGACTGAAGACCGGCCCCTCGTCGGGCTCGCGGCGGCCGAGGATGTTGAAGAGCAGGTTGAGCAGCACGGCGACGATCGCGGTCGAGGTGATGCCCGAGTCGAAGATGGTTCGGAACCAGTCGGGCATCTTGGCGTAGAGGTCGGGTTGCACGATGGGCGCCATCCCGAAGCCGAGCGAGCAGGCGACCACCACGATGTTGGCGTTGCCGGAGAAGTCGACCTCCCGCAGGGTCCGTATGCCGGAGGCCGCGACCGTGCCGAAGAGCACCAGCCCGGCCCCGCCGAGCACCGGCAGCGGCACCGCGGCGACGACCGCACCGAGCACGGGAAAGAGCCCCAGCAGCACCAGGATCCCGCCGCCGACGGCGACGACATACCTGCTGCGGATGCCGGTGATCGCGACCAGCCCGACGTTCTGCGCGAACGCGCTCAGCGAGAACCCGTTGAAGATCCCGGCGATCGCGGTGGAGATCGTGTCGGCCCGGATGCCGGCGGTGACCGTGTCGCGGTCGGCCGGCTTACCCGTCACCTGGCCGAGCGCGAGGATGTCGGCGGTCGCCTCGGTCATGATCACCAGCATCACGATGATCATCGAGACGATCGCGCTGATCGTGAAGGTCGGGGTGCCGAAGTGGAACGGCGCGGGCACCTGGAAGACGCGGGCGTCGTTGATCGCGTCGACGTGCGCCATCCCGAGCGGGAGCGCGACCAGGGTGCCGGCGACCAGGCCGAGCAGGATCGCGATGCGGCCGAAGAAGCCGGGCAGGAAGCGGTAGATCAACACCACGATCGTCAACGTCAGCAACGCCATGCCGAGGTTCTTCGGCTCACCGAAGTCCTTCGCGCCGACCCCGCCGGCCGCCCACTGCACGCCGACCGGCACCAGCGACAGGCCGATCATGGTGATCACCGAGCCGGTCACCACCTCCGGGAAGAAGCGCAGCAGCCGGGTGAAGAACGGAGCCACCAGGAAGCCGACGACGCCGGCGACGATCAGCGAGCCGTAGATCGCCTGCAGGCCCTTGTGCCCGCCGCCCGCCGCGGCACCGACCGACAGCATCGTCGAGACCGCCACGAACGACGTGCCCTGCACGATCGGCTGCCGTGCTCCGATCCGCCATACGCCGAGCGTCTGCAGCAGCGTCGCGAAGCCCGACATGAGCAGCGCTGCCGACACCAGGTAGATGGTGTCGGCGGCGCTGAGCTTCAGCGCGCCCGCGACGATGAGCGGCACGGCGACCACCCCGGCATACATCGACAGGACGTGCTGCAGCCCGTAGAGCGCGGACTGCGGCAACGGCATGGCCTGGTCGACCGGGTGACGTTCGGGCGCGCGAACAGCCATGATTACCAGGCCTGTCCGGGGTCGTAGGCGCCGGTCGTGTCGACGTCCTCGGACCGCTTGATCGTCGCCTCGATGAGGCCGTAGGGACGGTCGTCGGCGTGGTGCACCTCGTTGTGGTTGTCGAGGCCGAAGTGGCTGAGGTCGATCACGAAGTGGTGCTTGTTGGGGCAGCTGAAGCGCACCTCGGCGACGCTCGGCGCGGCGTCCAGCACGGCGGTGCCCATCTCCCACAGGGTGTGCTGCAGGGCATAGCTGTATGCCGCGGAGAAGCTGCCGGTGATGGCGTCCAGCACGGCGTCGAAGGACTTGTTCCAGTCGACGTCGGCCGCGTCGTGCGCCCACTGCGCGGTGACCGCGGTCGCCATGATCCGGTCGTTGGTCGGCTGTAGGGTCGTGTACTTGTCCTGGTAGAAGCCGTGGAACTCCGAGTCGGTGGTCTTCAGCACCGTCAGGTCCTTGAGGCCACTGACCACGGTCGACGAACCGCCGGTGCGGGTGACGGTCACCGTGCGCACGTAGTCGCCGTTCTTGACGAACGCGTGCGGGTGGTTGTGGGCGCGCTGCCACGGGAACGCCTCGATGTTGACCCGGACGCGCTCGACCTGCGGCACCTGCGCGAAGTGCTCGGCGAGGGCCAGCCCGAAGGACTCCGGCTGGCGCACCGCGTCCCCGGCCTTCTTGGCGAAGGCGTTGACGGTGTTCTTGCAGGCGTCGGTGGTCAGCACCTTGGCCTGGTCACCGGTGATGTGTGCATCGTCGAAATCGCCTGTCAACGCTACGGATACGTTGTAGTCGACGATGTCGTGGGGTGCTTTGGGGTCGTCGCGGAAGACCCGCACGACGTGCACTTCCGCCTTGCCGTACTGGTTGTGCCCGAGGACGTAGGACATGTGGAGATCAGCTCCCTCGATAGGTGGAGAACGCGAACGGACTCAGTAGCAACGGCACGTGGTAGTGCCGCTCTTCGTCGACGACGAAGGTGATCGCCACCTCGGGATAGAAGGCCCGGACCCCGGCGCGCTCGAAGAACGCGCCGGTGGCGAAGACGATGCGGTGCTCGCCCGGCGCGAGGCCGTCCGGCACCAGGGCGGTGACGCGCCCGTCATCGTCGGTGACCCCGGATCCGATGGTTTCCCAGTCATTTCCGGAGGCAGTGCGGGTGTGCACCTCGACGGCGATGCCGGGCGCGGGTGCGCCCCGGACGGCGTCGAGCACGTGGGTGGACAGCGATGACGTCATGCCGGGAAGGCTCCCTCGAGTCGCAGGGTCGTGATCTGCCGCAATTGCTCGCGCACCTCGGCGACCTCGGTCTCGGGGTCGTTGCCGAGTCGGCGACGCAACTCCCCCAGCATCTCCTGCGGGGTGCGCCCTGCGGCACGGATCAGGAAGACGCGGTCGAATTTGCTTTCGTAGTCGGCGTTTCCGCGCAGGATCGCCTCGGAGACGTCGGCGTCGGCACCGGCCATCGACGCTTGTTCCGATCGCGACAGGGTCGCCGCGGCCCCGTCGCCGCGCACCCGGTCGCCGATGCGCGGATGGCCGGCGAGCGCCTCGGCGAGATCCGCCTCGGTGAGACCGGCGAACGCCGCGTCGGATGCCTGGAGGAGAGCGGTGCGTGCGTCATACGGACGGCGGGCGGCGACCTCGTGCGCCCACCGGCGACTGCCGCAGAGCGGGAGCAGCCCGGCCGCGGCGGTCGTCGACGGCTGGTCGTTGAACTCGTCCCACGACTTCCATCTGATGGAATCTGCGTTCCGCATTCAGGAATAGTCGGCGCTGTCGCTTCCCGCTGTCAAGGGATTCGCGGGATTTCTCGCAAGCACGGACGGTCTGCCGGGACGCGGAGGCCGGTCAGGCGCTCGAGTTCGGTCAGGCGCTCGCCAGGTCGGTCGCGAGCCGGCCGGCGACCGAGCGCAGCACCGGGATCGCCCTGCGCTGCAGATCATCGGTCATCCGCGACACCGGCCCGGAGATCGACACCGCGAGCTGCGTGGTCGCGCTCGGCACCGGGGCGGCCAGGCACACGACACCGTCCTCCATCTCACTGCGGTCGTGCGCGATGCCCTCGGCGCGCACGGTCGCAAGCTCCGCGACGAAGGCGTCGGGATCGGTGATCGTGGTCGACGTCATCGACGGCATGCCGACCCGGCCGAGGATGCCGCGCACCTGGTCGTCGGACAGCTGAGAGAGCAGCGCCTTGCCGGCCGCGCGGCAGTGCGGGTGCACGTGCTCGCCGAGCTGGGTGAACATCCGCATGGCGTGCGGGGACGGCGCCTGGCCGACATACACGAGCATGTCGCCGTCGAGCGCCGCGAGATTGGCGGTCTCCCCCAGCTGGTCGACGACCGACGCGAGGGCGGCGCTGCTCTGCGACCCGAAGACGTCGCGGGCACTGTTGCCGAGCGGGATCAACCGGGAGCCGAGCGCGTAACGCCGGTCCGGCAGCTGCCGCAGGTAGGACCGGTCGACCAGGGTGCGGACGAGGCGGTGGATGGTCGGCATCGGCAGCCCCGACGCGGCGCTCATCTCGACCAGCGCCATCCGGCCGCCGGCCGCGTCGATCAGTTCCAGGATGTCGAGCGCGCGCCCGACCGACTGCACCCCGCCGGCCGATTTCGCCGCTGTGCCGGAACGCTCCGCTGCCATGACTCTCCTTGGACGTGTCCGGCCGAAGCCTGACATGGAATTGAAACTCCATGATACGAAATAACCCGCACGCAGGTCCCGTCCGCCGACGGCCCGTGCCCCATCCGACGTGAGAGGTGCCATCATGGCCGACCCCCGAGCAGACTTCCGCAGCAACCTCACCGCGCAACTGGACGCCCAGCTGTCCGCCGCCGATGCGGCGCTCGCCTCGCAATATCCGGGCGCGGCGAGCGGCCGCCACCCGGTGCACACCGTCTATGTGCCCGCCGACCGGTGCACCGCGCAGGCGATCGGCTCCTTCGGTCCGACCGCGCTGGAGCTCCTTGCGTCATACGCCCCGGATGCGGGTGAACTCGCAAGCGCTACAGGGCATTCCGTCGACGACGTGGCGCAGGTCTACGACCGGCTCACCAGCAAGCTGAGCCGCGAACCGATCGAGGACCTGCGCGCGGACTTCGAGGACGGTTACGGCGTGCGGAGCGACGACGCCGAGGACGCGCACCTGCAGCAGGTCGTCGAGGCCTTCGCGTCGCTGCAGTCCGCCGGGACGCTCCCGGCCTGGCGCGGGATCCGCTTCAAGTCCTTCGAGGCACCCACCCGGGCGCGCGGGCTGCACACGCTCGTGGACTACCTGTATGCCGTGCGCGACGCGGGCCTGCTCGATGCCGCCGCGCTCCCGCACACCGTGCTGACCCTGCCGAAGGTCACCGGCGTCGACCAGGTCGTCGCGATGACCGCGGCCTGCGGCGCACTCGAGCGCGAGCTCGACCTGCCGGCCGGTGGCCTCACCTTCGAGATCCAGGTCGAGACCCCGCAGGCGATCCTCGGCGCCGACGGCCTGGCGGCGGTCGCGCCGATGGTGCACGTCACCGAGGGCCGGGTCACGTCCCTCGTCTACGGGACCTACGACTACAGCGCCGGTCTCGGCATCGCCGCGCCCTACCAGGCGCTCGACCACCCGGCCGCCGACCACGCCAAGGCCGTCATGCAGGTTGCCGCCGCCCAGACCGGCGCGCGGGTGTGCGACGGATCGACCAACGTCGTCGCCTTCGGCGACCGCGAGGCGGCCCACGCGACCTGGGGGCTGCACGCGGCGCTCGTCGAGCGCTCGCTCGTGCGCGGGATCTATCAGGGCTGGGACATGCACCCGGGCCATCTGGCGTCGCGCTACCTGGCCAACTTCCTGTTCTTCCGGCGCGCGCTGCCGAGTGCGGCGGCGCGCCTCGCCGCCTACCTCGACAGGTCGGCCGGTGGCGACGTGATGGACGAGCCGGCCACGGCCCGGATGCTCGCGGCGGCGCTGTTGCGCGGCGTGCACTGCGGCGCGCTCGATGCGACCGAGGTCGAAAAGTCCTCTGGCGCAGGCATTTCCACGCTCAGTGCGCTCGCGCGCTGAGCGGCGACGGATCTGACCGAAACGGTTGACCGCACCCGGGGAGCATGACACGCTTACGTCATTCGAAATTTGGATTCCGCATTACGGAATTGGAGCCAGCATGACGAACACTCTCCGCCCGTGGGTCGCGAACATCTCGATGCTGTTCGCCGACCTGCCGTTCCTCGCCCGGCCCGCCGCCGCCGCTGCCGCCGGTTTCACCGCCGTCGAGTGCTGGTGGCCGTGGCCGACCGCCACCCCGACCGAGCAGGAACGCTCCGACTTCGTCACCGCCGTCGAGGACGCCCGGGTGCACCTGACCGGGCTCAACTTCTTCGCCGGCGACATGCCCGCCGGCGAACGCGGCATCGTCTGCCTGGCGGCGCGGCGTGGTGAGTGGGAGGCCAACCTCCCCGTCGTTGCCGCGCTCGGCGAGCGACTCGGCTGCCGGCAGTTCAACGCGCTCTACGGCAACCGGGCACCGGGCGAGGATCCCGCGACCGCCGATGCGTATGCCGTGGAGGCCCTCGCCGCGGCGGGCGCCGCTGTCGCCGGGATCGGCGGCACGGTCCTGATCGAGCCGGTGAGTGGCAGCCCGACCTACCCGGTCAAGACGGCCGCCGACGCCGTCAGCGTGATCGACAGCGTCGCCGCGGAGACCGGCACCCGCAACCTCGGATTCCTCTGCGATCTCTACCATTTGGCGATCAACGGGGACGATCTCACCGCCGTCGTCGAGCGCTATGGCGACCGGGTTGCGCACGTGCAGCTCGCCGACGCACCTGGTCGCGGCGAACCCGGCACCGGCGACCTCGACCTCGACGGTCCGCTCGATGCACTCATCGACCGCGGCTATCGCGGCCGGGTCGCCCTGGAGTACAAGCCGTCCGGCGACACCGCCCGCGGCCTCGACGCCTGGCTGCCCCGGGCCCACCGCGCCGGCACAGCCACACCCACGCTGGTCGAGTAGCCCCACCCGCTGGTCAAGTAGCGGCGAGGAACGAGCCGCGCCCTCGCTGGTCGAGTAGCGGCGAGGAACGAGCCGCGTATCGAGACCACCACCACCCCGCTGGTCGAGTAGCGGCGAGGAACGAGCCGCGTATCGAGACCAGCACCCCAACAACCCTCTCCCACCGCACAACTCACCCGAAGGAGCCAGGAGTGAGCACGAACAACCCCCACCACGAGACGACCGTCGCCTTCATCGGCCTCGGCATCATGGGCAACCCGATGTCGGTCAACCTGCAACGCGCCGGCTTCGCGGTGCGCGGCTACAACCCGCCTCCGGCCCGCACGGACGCTTTGGTCGAGGCAGGCGGCACCGCCGCCGAGAGCGTCGCGGCAGCTGTCGACGGCGCCGACATCGTCTGCGTGATGGTGCCGGACTCCCCGGACGTCCAGGACGTCCTGCTCGGCGACGACGGAGTCTTCGCCCACGCCGCACCCGGCACCCTGGTGATCGACTTCTCCACCATCCGCCCCGACGTCACCAGCGACCTGGCAAAAACCGCGCAGGAGAAGGGATTCCGGCTGATCGATGCCCCGGTGTCCGGCGGGGAGGCGGGTGCGAAGTCGGCCAAGTTGTCGATCATGGTCGGTGGCGCGGATGCCGACTTCGCGCAGGCACAGCCGGTGCTCAACGCGGTCGGCGCGACGATCGTGCACGTGGGCGGCAACGGCGCCGGCCAGACGGTGAAGGCGGCCAATCAGCTCATCGTCGCCGGCAACATCGAGTTGCTCGCCGAGGCGGTCGTCTTCCTCCAGGCCCATGGCGTCGACCTCGACGCGGCGCTCGACGTGCTCGGCGGCGGACTGGCCGGCAGCGCCGTGCTGGACCAGAAGCGCGCCAACGTCACCTCCAACACCTTCGACCCGGGCTTCCGGATCGACCTGCACCACAAGGACATGGGCATCGTGACCGCGGCCGCCCGCGAGGCCGGCGTCGCTCTCCCCCTCGGTGCGGTGGTCGCCCAGCTGGTCGCCTCGGCGCGCGCCTGCGGCGACGGGAAGCTGGACCACAGCGCGCTGCTGCGCGGCGTGCGCCGCCTGTCGGGGCAGTCGCCGGACGGACAGGAGGTCGCGTCATGACCCGCATGCGAGCCGTCGACGCCGCTGTGCTGATCCTCGAGAAGGAAGGATCCACGCAGCTTTTCGGCCTTCCGGGTGCGGCGATCAACCCGTTCTACAGTGCGCTGCGCGCCCACGGCCGTCTGCGGCACGTGCTGGCCCGTCACGTCGAGGCTGCGTCGCACATGGCCGAGGGATACACCCGCGCCCGTGCCGGCAACATCGGCGTGTGCGTCGGCACCTCCGGGCCGGCGGGGACCGACATGATCACCGGCCTCTACTCCGCGCAGGCCGATTCGATCCCGATCCTCGCGATCACCGGTCAGGCACCGGTCGACAAGCTGCACAAGGAGGACTTCCAGGCGGTCGACATCGCGGCGGTCGCCGGACCGGTCACCAAGTGGGCCAGCACGGTGATGGAGCCGGGCCAGGTGCCGGGCGCGTTCCAGCGGGCGTTCCAGCTGATGCGCTCCGGCCGTCCCGGTCCGGTGCTGCTCGATCTGCCGATCGACGTGCAGCGGGCCGAGATCGACTTCGACATCGACACCTACGAACCGCTCCCGGTCGACAAGCCGGCGATGACCCGGGCACAGGCGGCGCGGGTGCTCGACCTGCTCACCGCGTCGCAGCGGCCGCTGATCGTGGCCGGTGGCGGGGTCGTCAACGCCGACGCGTCCGCGGCGCTCGTCGAATTCGCCGAGCTGACAGGGGTTCCCGTCATACCGACCCTGATGGGGTGGGGCGCGATCCCGGACAACCACTCACTGATGGCCGGGATGGTCGGGCTGCAGACCTCGCACCGCTATGGCAACGCATCGCTCCTGGAGTCCGACTTCGTCCTCGGCATCGGCAACCGGTGGGCCAACCGCCACACCGGGTCGGTCGCGACCTACACAGCCGGTCGCACGTTCGTGCACATCGACATCGAACCCACCCAGATCGGAAGGGTTTTCGCGCCCGACTATGGGGTCGTGTCCGATGCCGGCGCTGCGCTGGAGCAACTCGTCGCGCTCGCTCGCGAGCGTGGCGCGCTGCCCGACCGCACGGCGTGGGCCGACGACTGCCGCGCACGACGCAGCAGTCTGCAGCGCAAGACCAACTTCGATGCGGTGCCGATCAAACCGCAGCGGGTCTACCAGGAGATGAACACCGCCTTCGGGCCGGACACCCGCTACGTGTCGACCATCGGGCTGTCGCAGATCCAGGCGGCTCAGCTGCTGCACGTCTTCGCGCCACGGCACTGGATCAACGCCGGTCAGGCCGGTCCGCTCGGCTGGACCGTCCCGGCGGCGCTCGGTGTCGCCGCGGCCGACCCGGAGGCCACCGTCGTCGCGCTCTCGGGAGACTACGACTTCCAGTTCCTGATCGAGGAGCTTGCCGTCGGCGCACAGTTCCACCTGCCCTACATCCACGTCGTCGTCAACAACGCCTACCTCGGACTGATCCGCCAGGCGCAACGTGGCTTCGACATGGACTACTGCGTCCAGCTGTCCTTCGACAACGTCAACTCCGCCGAGCTCGGCGGATACGGCGTCGATCACGTCAAGGTCGCGGAAGGCCTGGGCTGCAAGGCGATTCGGGTGACCGAGCCCGACGACATCCTGCCGGCGCTGGAGTTGGCGAAGAAGCTGCTGGTGGAGTTCGAGGTGCCGGTCGTGGTCGAGGTGATCCTGGAGCGGGTCACCAACGTGTCCATGGGCACCGAGATCGACAACGTCGTGGAGTTCGAGGAACTGGCCGCGTCCGGGGCGGACGCACCGACCGCGACGATCGCCATGCTCGACTGAGTTGGATGAGAATGCGGGCATGAAGATCGTCGTCGCGGTGGACAAGTTCAAGGGATCGCTGTCCGCGGCCGACGTCGCACACCACCTTCGCATCGGTATGACGGGAGCCGCACCCGGCGCGGCGGCCCCGAAAGTGGTCGAGGCCGCCGAGGTGATCGAGGTCGTCGAGGTGCCGATCGCGGACGGCGGGGACGGCACCGTCGACGCCGCCCTCGCCGCCGGCTACCGGTCGTCGCCGGTGGAGGTCGACGGGCCTACCGGCGCGCCGGTCTCGACCTACATCGCGACGCTCCCCGACCGTGCGGTCGTGGAGCTGGCCTCGACGTGTGGACTGCAGCTGCTGCCCGGGGGTGTCCCGGCGCCGATGACGGCCTCGAGCCGGGGCGTCGGTCAGGCGATCCGCGCCGCGGTCGAGATGGGTGCCCGCGACATCGTGATCGGGGTCGGTGGTTCGGCGAGCACCGACGGCGGCGCCGGTCTGCTCCAGGCTCTCGGCGCGCAGCTCACCGACGCGTCGGGCGCTGCGATCGGTCCGGGCGCGACGGCACTGGCCGGGTTGCGCGGCGCCGACCTGACCCCGGCTCGCGACCTGCTGGCCGGCATCGCACTCACCCTCGCCAGTGACGTCGCCAACCCGTTGCTCGGCGCCGACGGCGCCGCCGCGGTCTACGGCCCGCAGAAGGGCGCGACGGCCGAGCAGGTGCTCGAACTCGACGCATTGCTCGGCGGATTCGTCGATGTCCTCGCCACGGCTGACGCCGGTGCACGAGACGTGGCGGCGCGTCCAGGCGCCGGCGCGGCAGGTGGGGCCGGCTACGCCGCGCTCCTGCTCGGCGCGTCCTTCCGGCCTGGCATCGAGGTGGTGCTGGATCTCGTCGGACTGGACGACCACCTCTCGGATGCCGATCTGGTGGTGACCGGCGAGGGCTCGCTCGACGCGCAGAGCCTGCAGGGCAAGGCGCCGGTCGGGGTGGCGGCAGCCGCCGCACGCCACGGTGTGCCGGTCGTTGCGGTCGCCGGCCGGGTCACGCTCACCGAGACCGAGCTGACCGGCGCGGGCATCAGCCGCGCTTATCCGCTCAGTGACCTCGCACCCGACACCGCGACCTCCATCCGCGACGCCGGCGCCCTGCTGGAGTCGATCGGTGCCCGTATCGGCGGCGACCTCGACACCCTCCTTCGACCCCGCACCAGTGAGGCACGATGACCCACACCGCAGACCTGATCGTCCACGCCGACCGTGCGGTCGTCGACGGTATCGAGCAACCAGCGACCGTCGTGGTCAATGCCGGACGCGTAGCCGCCGTGCTGACCGGACCAGACACGTCCGGCGAAATCGGCTGGCAGGCAACCGCAACCGTCACGCTCGACGCGGACCACGTGCTGCTCCCCGGCATGGTCGACACCCACGTGCACGTCAACGAGCCGGGCCGCACCGACTGGGAGGGCTTCGCCACCGCCACCCGCGCGGCCCTCGCCGGTGGCACCACCACGATCGTCGACATGCCGCTCAACAGCCTGCCGCCGACGACCACCGCCGCGGCCCTGGAGACCAAGCGCGACGCCGCGCGACCGCAGGTGTGGGTCGACGTCGGCTTCTGGGGCGGCGCCATACCCGGCAACCTCGATGATCTGGAAAAGCTCGACGCGGCAGGCGTTTTCGGCTTCAAGTGCTTCCTCGCCGACTCCGGTGTGCCGGAGTTCCCGCCGCTCGCGGCCGACGAGTTGGTGACCTACCTGCGCCGGTGCGCCGAGCTGGACGCCCTGCTCATCGTGCACGCCGAGGACGCCGCGACCCTCGCGGCGACCCCGCCGACGCAAAGCAACCGCTACACCGACTTCACCGCCTCCCGCCCCGACGCCGGCGAGGTCACCGCGATCGAGGCGGTGATTGCCGCAGCCGAGGAGACCGGCGGGCGGGCGCACATCCTGCACCTGTCCAGCGCCGCGGCGCTGCCCGCGATCCGCGCGGCCAGAGAGCGCGGAGTCCGGCTGACGGTCGAGACCTGTCCGCACTACCTCACCTTCACCGCCGAGACCATCCGGGACGGCTCGACCGCGCACAAGTGCTGCCCGCCGATCCGCAGTGATGCCAACAGATCTCAGCTGTGGGAGGCGCTGGCGGACGGCACGATCGACTGCGTCGTCAGCGACCACTCACCGAGCACGATCGACCTCAAGCAGGGCGACCTGGCGAGCGCATGGGGCGGGGTCGCGAGTGTGCAACTCGCGCTTTCCGCCGTCTGGACCGAGGCCCGCCGGCGCGGGCACACCCTCGCCGACGTGACCGGCTGGATGGCGAGCGCGCCTGCCGACCTGGTGGGCCTACGGCAGAAGGGCCGCATCGCGGTCGGTGCCGACGCCGACCTGGTCGCCTACTCCCCCGACGTCGAGACCGCGGTCGACGCCGCGACGCTGCAGCACAAGAGCAAGCTGACGGCATACCAGGACCTCACCCTCGCCGGCCGAGCCGACCGGATCTGGTTGCGCGGCAACGAGATCGGCCTCGACAGGTCACCGACCGGCACCCTGTTGCGACACGAAAGGACACCATGAGCGGCTACTACACGCCACGCGGAGGGCTCCCCGCGCAGACCGACCTGACGACGGATCGCTCGATCTTCACCGAGGCCTACGCGGTGCTGCCCGCCCGCACGATGACCGACATCGTCACCAGCAACCTGCCCTTCTGGGACGCCACCCGGCTCTGGGTGCTCGCCCGCCCGCTGACCGGCTTCAGCGAGACGTTCTCGCAATACCTCGTCGAGGTGTCGCCGGGCGGCGGCAGCGACAAGCCGGAGCTCAACCCCGCCGCGGAGGGTGTGCTCTTCGTGGTCGACGGCGCGCTGGAGCTCGACCTCGCCGGTGAGCAGCACTCATTGCGGCCCGGCAGTTACGTTTTCGTCCCACCGGGCACTAGGTGGTCGCTGCACAACACCAGCGACGCGACCGCGACCTTCCACTGGATCCGCAAGAGGTATGACGCCGTCGACGGCATCGACGCCCCGGACGCGTTCGTCACGCACGAGTCCGACGTGGAGGCGGGTGCCATGCCGGACACCGACGGGCGGTGGACGACCCAGCGTTTCGTCGACCCCTCCGACGTGCGCCACGACATGCACGTCAACATCGTCAATTTCGAGCCCGGCGGGGTGATCCCGTTCCCGGAGACGCACGTCATGGAGCACGGCCTCTACGTGCTCGAGGGCAAGGCGGTCTACCTGCTCAACAGGGACTGGGTCGAGGTCGAGGCGGGCGACTTCATGTGGCTGCGCGCCTTCTGCCCGCAGGCCTGTTACGCCGGTGGGCCCGGCCGCTTCCGCTACCTGCTCTACAAGGACGTCAACCGGCACGCGGCGCTGAACCTGCCGTAAGCGGGCGGCGCCATACGCCCTCCGTTACCCATCGGTCAAGACCCCGCGCGCCCGCGCGAGCCTGGCCGGGTGGAGGATGGAGGCACCGACAACGAAGTCGCATGACGACGCGAGTGCCACATGAGAGGAGCCACTCATGGCGCGCGAGGACGCAGGACCGATCCTCAACGGAATCCCCAGCCAGCTGCCCGACATCGACCCCGAGGAGACCCAGGAATGGCTGGACTCCCTCGACGGCGTCATCGACGAGGGAGGGCAGGCACGGGCGCGCTACGTCATGCTCAAGCTGCTCGAACGCTCGCGGCAGCGGCAGATCGGGGTGCCGTCCCTGACGGCGACCGACTACATCAACACGATCAGCCCGGAGGCCGAGCCCTGGTTCCCCGGTGACGAAGAGGTCGAGCGCCGCTACCGCGCCTGGATCCGGTGGAACGCCGCGATGATGGTGCACCGCGCGCAGCGCCCGGGCGTCGGTGTCGGCGGCCACATCTCCACCTATGCATCGGCCGCGACCCTCTACGAGGTCGGCTTCAACCACTTCTTCCGCGGCAAGGACCACCCGGGCGGTGGCGACCAGGTCTTCATCCAGGGCCACGCCTCCCCCGGCATCTACTCCCGCGCGTTCCTCGAGGGCCGGCTGTCCGAGGACCAGCTCGACGGCTTCCGCCAGGAGCACTCGCACATCGTGCAGGGCCAGCGGATGGGGCTGCCGTCATACCCGCACCCGCGCAACATGCCCGACTTCTGGGAATTCCCAACGGTTTCCATGGGCATCGGCCCGATGAACGCGATCTACCAGGCGCAGTTCAACAAATACCTGCACGCCCGCGGGTTCAAGGACACCAGCCAGCAGCACGTGTGGGCGTTCCTCGGCGACGGCGAGATGGACGAGCCCGAGTCGCGCGGCCTGCTGCAACTCGCGGCCAACGAGGAGCTCGACAACCTCACCTTCGTCATCAACTGCAACCTGCAGCGACTCGACGGACCGGTGCGCGGCAACGGCAAGATCATCCAGGAGCTGGAGAGCTTCTTCCGCGGCGCCGGCTGGAACGTCATCAAGGACATCTGGGGCCGCGGCTGGGACCCGCTGCTCGCGGCCGACCGCGACGGCGCCCTGGTCAACCTGATGAACTCCACGCCGGACGGCGACTACCAGACCTTCCGTGCCAATGACGGCGCCTACGTGCGCGAGCACTTCTTCGGCCGCGACCCCCGCACCCGCGAGATGGTCAAGGACTGGTCCGACGACGACATCTGGTGGAAGCTCAAGCGCGGCGGGCACGACTACCGCAAGGTGTATGCCGCCTACCGCGCCGCCACCGAGCACCACGGTCAGCCGACGGTGATCCTCGCCAAGACGATCAAGGGCTACAGCCTCGGCACCCACTTCGCCGGCCGCAACGCCACGCACCAGATGAAGAAGCTGGCGCTGGACGACCTGAAGAACTTCCGCGACTCGCTGCAGATCCCGATCAGCGACAAGCAGCTCGAGGACAACCCCTACCTGCCGCCGTACTTCCACCCGGGCGAGAGCGACCCGGCGATCCAATATCTCCGCGAGCGCCGCGAGAAGCTCGGCGGCGGGGTGCCGAGCCGTCGGCACACCACCAGCGCGCTGAAGCTGCCGGACGACAAGGCGTATGCCGTCGCGAAGAAGGGCTCCGGCAAGCAGGAGGTCGCGACCACGATGGCCTTCGTGCGCATCCTGCGAGACCTGATGCGCGACAAGGAGTTCGGCAAGCACGTGGTGCCGATCATCCCCGACGAGGCCCGCACCTTCGGGATGGACTCGTTCTTCCCGACCTCCAAGATCTACAACCCGCACGGCCAGCACTACACCTCGGTCGACGCCGAGCTGATGCTCGCCTACAAGGAGGCGACCGACGGGCAGATCCTGCACCTCGGGATCAACGAGGCGGGCTCGGTCGCGGCGTTCACCGCGGCCGGCACGTCATACGCCACGCACGGCGTGCCGATGGTGCCGATCTACATCTTCTACTCGATGTTCGGCTTCCAGCGCACCGGCGACTTCATCTGGGCGGCCGCCGACCAGATGGCGCGCGGCTTCCTGATCGGTGCGACCGCGGGGCGCACCACGCTGACCGGCGAGGGCCTGCAGCACGCCGACGGTCAATCGCATCTGCTGGCGGCGACCAATCCCGCTGTGGTTGCTTACGATCCGGCATACGGCTATGAGGTCGCGCACATCATGCAGGACGGTCTGCGGCGGATGTTCGGGGACAACCCGGAAAACGTCATCTACTACCTGACCGCCTACAACGAGCCGATGCAGCAGCCGGCGGAGCCCGCCGACGTCGACGTCGAGGGCATCCTGCGGGGCATGCACCGCGTCGCCGAGGGCAGCACCGAGGGCGTGGGCGAGGACGCACCGCACGCGCAGCTGCTGGCGTCGGGCGTCGGGGTGCCGTGGGCGCTCGAGGCGCAGCAGTTGCTGAAGGACGACTGGGGCGTGGTGGCCGACGTGTGGTCGGTGACGTCCTGGAACGAGCTGCGCCGCGACGGTGCCGCCGCGGACGAGCAGGCGTTCCTGCACCCCGAGGACGAGCAGCGCGTGCCCTACGTCACCCAGCGGCTGGAGGGCACGCAAGGTCCGGTGCTCGCGGTGTCGGACTGGATGACCGACGTGCAGGAGCAAATCCGGCCGTGGGTGCCCGGCGACTACGTCGCGCTCGGCGCCGACGGTTTCGGCTTCAGCGACACCCGCGCGGCGGCCCGGCGTTATTTCCACATCGACGGCCCGTCACTCGCGGTGCGCACCCTGCAGACGCTCGCCAAGCGCGGCGAGATCGACCCGCAGGTGCCGCGCGACGCCGCGGCGAAGTACGAGTTGCTCAACGTCCAGGCCGGCACGTCCGGCAACACCGGCGGCGACGCGTAACCACGCCGGGCGGTGGGTCTCGATACGCCTCCCCCGCTTCGCTCCTCCGGCTACTCGACCAGCAAACGCTGGTCGAGTAGCGGCGGGCCCAACGGTGGTCGAGTAGCGGCGAGGAACGAGCCGCGTATCGAGACCCCCGCCCCTAAACGAAAACCTCCGACCGGGCGAGCGTGCCGAGGTCGACGTGGTCGGTGATCAGCGCGTCGACGCCGGCGTGCAGGAACGTCGTCATCTCGGCGAGCACGTCGCCGAAGTCGGCGTCGGACGCGGTCGAGCGCAAATCCGTTGGCAGGAAGGCGTTTTCGGCGCGAAACGTCCAGGTGTGGACGCGTAGCCCGGCGTCGTGCGCCGACCGCACCAGCCCGGTCGGGCCGCGCAGACTCCCGTCCGCACGCCGCGGGATCACCTGGTCCTTGCTCGGGCCGACCCCCGTCGCCCACTTCCGCAGCCGTTGCAGACCGGCCGGTTGCAGCAGCTCGTCGTAGCAGCGCCCGGGCAGGTCGACCGGTCCGCCCTCCGCCTCGGTCAGCAGGATGCTCGGCGCCTGCAGGCCGAGCTCCTGCCGCAGCCGCATGAGGCTGGTCGGTTCGAAGGCCTGCACGAAGACCGGCGCGCTCGGCCGATCCAGTCCGGCGCTGCGCAGCCCGGTCACGAGCGGTCGCTCCAGGTCCAGCCCGATCGATCGGTGCCAGGTGGTGTGCTTCAGCTCCGGGCTCAGCCCGATCACCCGGCCGAGCTCACGCGAGAGCCGTGCGCGCAACCGCAGCAACTCCTCGAAGGTCGCGATCCGCAGCCGCCCCTCATAGATGGTGTTCGACTGCCGCAGGGTTGCAAAGCGCTCGCGGGCCCAGAGCGACTTCAGCTCCGCCACGGTGAAATCGCAGACGAACCAACCGGTTTGGGTCTCGCCGTCGATCTCCCGGGTCGTGTGGCGATCGGCGAACTCCGGGTGGTCGGCGACGTCCGTCGAGCGTGACAGCTCCGCGTCGTGCCGGCATACCAACACGTGGTCTCGGGTCGCCACCAGGTCGGGTTCGAGGGAGTCGGCGCCCATCCGCGCCGCCAGTTCATATGACGCGAGCGTGTGCTCGGGCCGATATCCGCTGGCACCGCGGTGACCGACCACGAGCGGCTCCGCGCCCAGCCGGTAGGCCGCTCGCCGGGGATCGAGGGTCGCCGTCGGCTGATCGGTGATCGCCATCGCTCGTTGCCGCTCCCGTCGGGCTCGAGGTCGCCGGACACTACGCCGCTCAGTCGACCGGCCGCGGGAGACGTCGGCGCGGCATACGGGCACCGTGTCGCTGACGGTTCGATGAACAGCCGGGACCAGCAGCCAGGACCAACAGCCACGACCAGCCCGGAGCGCGGTGGCCACCACCGGCCGCCTCGCCAGCGTGACTACAAAACTGATCATTTGATCAGTAGCATGGTGGTCATGGTTGACGCGAGGACTCACACAGGGGACGACCCTTGTCGGGCGGCCGGGGCGGAGAACGGGACCTGGATCCGGGCCGCGCGGCCGGTCGAGCCCGACGCGATCAGCCACGCCGTGCTGTCGCGTACCTGTGTCGCCGAGCTCGTCGACCGGGTCGGGCCCGGGCCTATCGGCTGGGCGGTCGAGGTGGCGGGCGGCATGGCGCAGAGCATCCTCGCGGTGATCCCCGAGCTCGGCGTCGACGGGTTCGTCCAGGAGATGCGCAAGGGGTGCGAGGCGGTCGCGGTCCAGACCGTGGCCGCCCTGGCCAGGGAGAACTTCGACCTCGACGCCGTCCTCTCCCCCGAGGTCTTCGCGGGGCCGGCCGAGGCGGTCATCCGCGGCGTCGGCATCGAGCACATCCTGCGCAGCATCCAGGTCGCCCACACCTACGCCCACCACCAGTTCGTCGAGGCTGCTTCGCACAGCCTGCCTCCCGAGGAGAGATTCGCCGCGCTGCGCCTGATCTCCGAGCGGCTCTTCGCCATCACCGACCTGCTGTCGTCCCGGATGGCGGCGGAGTTCAGCCGGGTGCAGGCGGCCTGGCTGACGACCTCGGCGGCGGTGCGCATGGAGTTGGTCGACGACATCCTGAGCGGCGCGGAGGTCTCGTCGGAGCGGGCGACGAGGGTGCTCGAGTACGACCTGACCCGACGCCACACCGCGCTCGTCGTCTGGGTCGCGGACGCGGCGCAGCCCGGCCCGGGCGTGCTGGAGTCGACGGCGGCCCAGGTGCTGCGCGCGTCGGGACACTCCGCCGCCCTGGTCCTGCCGATCGGTCGGCGCCGCGTGTGGGCATGGGGTTCGACCGTCCGCGGCAATGCCCCGCCTCCGAGCATCGGCTCCTACGAGCCCACCGTCGGCGTTCAGGTCGCCGCGGGCCTGCCCGGAGCGGGAGTGTCGGGCTTCCGGACCAGCCACGGCCAGGCGCTGGAGGCGGCCCGGATCGGCATGGCGTCCAAGCAGCCCCGGCGGGTGTGGGACTACGGCGACGTCGACATGCTGACGATGCTGACGCACCGTGACGACGTCGCGCGCCAGTTCGTACGCCGGGAGCTCGGTGACCTCGCCGCGCCGGGCGAGGCGGCCGGTGTCCTCCGGGCGACGCTGAAGTGCTATCTGGACAACGAACGCAGCCTCAACGCGGCAGCCGGGGCGCTGCACGTGGCGCGCAACACCGTCGCCTACCGGGTCGGGCGGGCCGAGGCCCTGCGCGGACGTGGGGTGGGCGACCGGCGCATGCAACTGCAGGCCGCACTCGCGCTCGTCGAGGAGTTCGGCGACGAGTTCGCCGTCACCAACGCGGATGCCTGAGGGGCCACCCCGCGCAGCGGCCGGGTGATTGCACCAGACGGTGATTGCACCAGACACCAATGCACGGCGCACAACCTTGGACCCGGGGCCAAGCCTTCCGGGCTGCCCCGGAGTTGCAATGAATGCGGTGGGGATTCCACCGCGCCGGGCCGACGCCCGCGCGCCCGACACCGAAGGAGTACGAGATGAGTCAGTCGTCGCTCGAGCAGCGATTCCAGGGCCTGCCCGCCACCGTCCGGCAGAAGGTCGACGCCGTCATCGACGACGCAAAGGTCGCGCTCAAGGTGCGGGTCGGCGAACTCCTCGCCGACAAGGAGGAAGTGGCCGAGCACGCCGTCACCACGGCCGGCCGGGTCGGTGCCAAGAGCGGCGAGGTGTCCGAGTTGACCGCGATCATGCCGTTGAAACCCGGTGGCGCGGAGCGCCTGCGCAAGTTCTTCAAGCTGGTCGACGGCAATCTCGCCGGCGCCGGCGATGTCGGCACCCTGCACAACATGCGCTTCGTGTTCCTCGACGACGACACCAAGCTGCTGTTCGCGACGGCGTACGACGGCGAGTGGGACCCCTACATCGACGACTTCGCCACGAAGATCCCCGAGATGATGGACTACCTCTTCGGCAACGTCGAGGGCTGGCCGGGCATCCACTCGCCGGAGGTGAAGGACTTCATCGTCCAATATCAGCTGCCCGCCGAGGCGTGGTTCGTCGCTCACCCCAACCTCACTGTCGCCGGCGCCACCCGTCTCAAGCGACTCGACCGCACGGTGCAGAGCTTCCTGACCGAGCTCAACTGAAGTTCGCGCCCGTGGATCTGTTCCGCCGCCTGACCCGACGACCGACGCTCGAGCTGGACGACATCCAGGCCGCCGTCCTGCGTTCGCGGCCCGAGCCCTACTTCGGCACCCACGCGATCCTCGAGATCGCCGATCCGGCATCGGGCCGCGAGTTGCTGCGGCGGCTCTCGCCCCGGATCACCTCCGCGGCCCGATGGGACGAGCCGGTGCCAGCGTGGACCATGCTGGCGATCAGCTATCCCGGCCTGGTGGCTCTCGGCGTCCCCGAGAGCAGCCTGGCGTCATTCCCGGCGAACTTCCGCGCGGGGATGGCGGCCCGGGCGGAGCGGCTGCGCGACACCGGCCCCAATGCGCCGGAGCACTGGGAGTTCCCGTTCGGCACCGGCCGCGCCCACCTCGCGATCAGCGTGTATGCCGACAGCGAGCAGGCGTGGCAGGCGGCGGTCGATGGCTACGCGCGTGAACTGGACCAGGTGCCGGGCGTTCAGCTGCTGTCGCATCAGGACTTCGGCGCGACCGGCTTCAACGTCTTCGGCTACCGCGACGGCTTCGCGCAGCCGGCCGTCGAAGGCAGTGGCGCCGAGACGATGCCCGGCGACGGGCGGCCCATCCGGCCGGGCGAGTTCGTGCTGGGCTACCCCAGCGAGACCGGCCAGCCGCTCCCGATGCCCAGTCCGGACGTGCTCGGCCGCAACGGCACCTTCGTGGTCTTCCGCAAGTACCACTCCCACGTTGCGGCGTTCAATCGTTTCCTGCACGACCACGCCGGCACCGCGCAGGAGCGAGATCTGCTCGGTGCCAAGCTGGTGGGCCGGTGGCGCAGCGGCGCCCCGCTCGCTCTCTCACCCGACCGGGACGACCCGGCGCTCGGCGACGACCCGACCCGCCTGAACGACTTCACCTACAGCGGGGACCCGCGCGGGCTGCGCACTCCGCTCGGATCGCACACCCGGCGGATGAACCCCCGGGACGCGAAGCTCGCGATCCTCACCGACACGCGCATCCGGCGGATCATCCGCCGGGGCACGTCCTACGGCGACCCCGTCCCCGAGGACGTGACCCGCGACGACGGCAAGAGCCGCGGCCTGGACTTCATCGCGATCAGCGCGCGAGCCGTCGACACCGTCGAGTTCCTGCAGAGCGAGTGGGTCAACTCCGGCAACTTCGTCGGACTCGACAAGGAGAAGGACCCGCTCATCTCCCGCCAGGACCACGGCGCCCACTTCACCGTGCCCGGCACCCCTCCCCGCCGCGTGCAGGGCATCCAGAGCTTCAACACCCTCCTCGGCGGGGAGTACCTCTTCATGCCGAGCCTTTCGGCCATCGCCTGGCTGAGCCGAGAGCCATCGACTTGACCAGCCAGCCATACACACGTCTCGATCAGCACAGTTCGCGAAACAGTTGAAGGACACATTCATGACATCGACCATCGAGAAAAACTCCGGCAAGGGCACGAGCGACGGCGTCGTTTCCGAGCTTGCGGCGTTCTTCGGCGTCAAGCCGGGTCACGAAGAGCAACTGCGGGCCGCGTTGGACCGCTTCGTCGAGGTGCTGCGCACCTCCGACCCCGCCGAGACCATCCGGACCGGGCTGCGCGACTCCCGCCACGTCATCTTCGACGAAGGCCGCCAATTGTTGTGGGCCACGACCTTCGAGACCGAATGGGACCCCTACCTGGAAGACGCCCTGCTGGTGGTCGGCGCCCCGCACTTCTTTGACTGGATGCAGCACACCACCGAGGCCGACGTCATCGTCCAGTGGCTGGAGGAGTCTGGCGGCATCGACGCACTGGACAAGGACCACCCGGACTTCGAGACGAATGCCCGCAGAGCCAGCGCCGGCCTGAAAAAGATCATCCAGTCCAGGCAGACTCCGGCCGCGGTCTACTTCAACCCTCTGGGCGCGGTGACGATGACCCAGATCATCAAGGGGCAGCTGTTGGACCAGGCGTTCCAGCAGGTGCTCGACAACCCCGCGGCCGAGGAGGCACTCTCGCACCCCGCGCTGAAGCCCCTACTCGACCTGGCCTCTTCCTGATCCAGTCCACGTGCAGGCGGGGGCGGGCACCCCACCCCTTCCGTAGACCCGCTGTGCACGACACCCGTGTTGGAGGTTGCCCGACACCATGAGTACGGACCACGGCAGTGTCCCGAATCTTGCCGACGTTCAAGCGGCGGTACTCCAGCCGCGCCCAACGCCGTATGCCGGCACGTATCTGGCGTTGCGCATCGACGACCGCAGGCAGGCGCGAGCGCTCGTGCAGCGGATGCTCCCGATGCTCGACTCCGTCGCTTCCTTCGACGCCGAGCGTCAGGTCTCGCTCGCCATCGGGTTCAGCTTCGAAGGCCTGCGCGCGATCGGCGTGCCGGAGGACTCTCTGGCGACCTTCTCCCCCGAGTTCCAGCAGGGCATGGCCGCTCGCGCGGCGGAGCTCGGCGATGTCGGCGACAGCTCACCAGCGAACTGGGAGGGTCCCTTGGGATCCAAAGACGTCCACCTCATGCTGGTCGGCTTGGCTCCCGATGCCCCCCGATTGGAGGCGATCCTGCTCTTGGCTCGCGACGCCTTGCGAGATCTGCCCGGGGTGGCGACCATCTGGCAGCAGGAGGTCTTTGCTGCGCCCAATGAGCGGGAGCCGTTCGGCTTCAAGGACGGCATCGGCCAGCCGGCGATCGAGGGCGCCGCCATACCCTGCACCAACTCCCGCGAAGAGCGGTTGAAGGCGGGCGAGTTCCTGCTGGGATTCGAAGACGAGACCGGCAGCATCGCGGCGGTGCCGCAGCCCGACATTCTGGGCCGAGGCGGCACCTATGCCGCCTTCCGCAAGCTGCACACCCGAGTCGCCGATTTCCGTCAGTACCTGCGCGACCGTGCCGCCGACCGAGCCGACGAGGAGCTGCTGGCGGCCAAGGTCGTCGGCCGCTGGCCCAGTGGCGCCCCACTTCCTTTGTCGCCCGACCGGGACGACCCGGAGCTCGGGGCCGACCCGCACCGGAACAACGACTTCCAGTACGGCGACGACCCGCGCGGCCTGAAGTGTCCGCTCGGCTCGCACGCCCGGCGAATGAACCCTCGCGACGCGATCATCACCGGCGAGGTGCGGCTGCATCGGATGATCCGGCGCGGCACCAACTACGGCCCACCGCTGCCCCAGGGTGTCTACGAGGATGACGGCGCCGACCGCGGCATCGTCTTCGCCTTCATCGGCGCTCATCTGGCCCGGCAATTCGAGTTCGTCCAGGCGCAGTGGGTCAACGATGGCAAGTTCATCGGCGTCCCCGTCGAGAAAGACCCGCTCGTGGGCGCGAATGACGACGGACAGTTCACCGTTCCACGCACCCCGATCCGCCGCCGCTTCCAAGGACTGCCACCGTTCGTCGTCAACCGTGGCGGCGAGTACTGCTTCCTTCCGAGCCTGAGCGCTCTGCGTTGGATCGCGGACCTCGACACCTGACCCAACAACCCATTCACCCGCCTAAGGAGCCCACCATGGCTGACCACTTCTCCGGACCACGGATTCTCATCGACCCAGCCTCTGACGTGGCGGACGTCTACACCTTCCCCAGCCCGGACCGCCCCGGTCGTCTCGTCCTGGCGCTCGATGTGTTCCCTGCGGCCGCCCCGGCGGCGCGCTTCTCGGACGCGCTCGTCTACCGCTTCCGAGTACGACCCGTCGCACGGGACGGGCAGGGCTTCTCCGTCGGTGACCAGGAATACACCCTCGACGTCACCTTCGACGCTCCGGGCGCGAGCGCGGGCAGCGAGCCGTCGGCGCAGACCGGCACGTGCACGCTGCCCGGCGGGGAGCAGCTCCGGTTCCCGGTCGACGAGCCGACCGAGACCGGCGGGGTGCGGATCTTCGCCGGCCCCCGCCTCGACCCGTTCTTCATCGACCTCAAGGGCGTCCTCGCGACCGACGCCATCGAGCAGCTCGCCTTCCAGCCCGAGGGCGCGTCCAATGCCCTGCAGGGCGCGAACGTCCTGGCCATCGTCATCGAGATCGACCCCGCAGCAGTCTTCGGACCCGACGCCGGTCCGCTGCTCGGGGTGGTCGGCGAGACGGTGATCGCGGGTGGCCGACCAACACGGCTGGAGCGCATGGGGCGTCCGGAGATCAAGAACGTCATCCTCGCGAGCAAGAAGTTCGACCAGGTCAACCGCGACCTGGAGATCCGGGACCTCTACAACGAGGAGGACGCCTTCGCCGTCCGACCGGACTACGAGGGCGCCTACCGTGCCCGCTTCGACGCCAACCTGGCTTTCTTCGACCGCCTTGCCGGCGACATCGTCTGGCCGCCGGGCGAGCACGGCACGCACCCCCTGACCGACCTGCTCTTCGCCGACTTTCTCGTCGTCGACACCTCCAAGCCGTTCTCCGAGAGCAGCAGCTTCGAGATCGAGCGCGCCGCACTCGTTGGGCGGGAACACACGACCTGCGGTGGCCGAGCGCCCAACGACGACATCGTGGACACCCTCTACACGCTCCTGGTCAACGGCGTCGACGGTGAGCGGATCAGCGACGGAGTCGACCAGGCGACGAGGCCCGCGACCCACACCTTCCCCTACCTGGTCGCCCCCAACCCGACGCCCCCGGACGCGATGACGGTCCTCCGCTCCCTGTTGCCGCCGGCCGCTGAAGAGCCGGCGCCGTGACCGCGACGGTCATGGACCGAGGCGACGTACGGACCACGGACGGCACGCTCGCTCTGGCCAACCTCACCGCGCAGGTCGACATGCTGGCGGGGCAGGCACTCCCGGCAGGGTCACCGGACTCGGCTGCCCACCGGGTCCTCGAGCAGCAAGCCGCTCTCGTCGATCTGCTGACCCTGCGGGGGCACCTGCTCGGCTGCGTCGCCGACTACGAGCTGGCCTTCCAGGTCGCCGACCGGATGGTCGCCACCGCGCCGCACAGCGCCATCGCCCTGTCGGCAAGAGCCAGGACCAGGGCGACCCTGCACCGGTTCGCCGACGCCTGGTCCGACCTCGACGCTGCGCACCGAGCCGAACCGTCCGTCGACGGCCTCGATGCGGACCGGTCAGCGATCCTGCAGGCGGTCGGCTGCTACGAGGAAGCTGAACTCCTGCTGCAGAACGCCGCTTCGCACCAGTCGGACTTCGCCAGCCTCAGCGCGCAAGCCGTCCTGTATGCCGAGCGCGGCAGCATCGCCGAAGCCGTGCAGGCCTTCGCCGCGGCCCACGACGCGCACCGTGGTGTCTCGCCCTTCCCCCTGGCTCAGCTGGACTTCCGGCGTGGGGTGATGTGGATGCGGGAGGGAGACCTCACGGCTGCACACGAGGCATTCGACGCGGCGCGGCGCCGAGTCCCGGCCTACGCGCCCGCCACCGGTCACCTCGCGGAGATCGAGCTGCTCCGCGGTGATGCCGCTGCAGCCGCCGGCTACCTGCGCCCGGTGGCGGAGACGAGCGACGACCCGGAGTACGCCGCGCACCTTGCCCTCGCCCTGCGGGGCCTCGGGCAGCATGACCGGGCCCGGGTTTGGCGGGATCGGGCGAAGCGCCGGTATGACGAGCTCGTGCGGCTCCACCCGGAGGCTTACGCCGACCACGCCGGGGACTTCTGGCTGGGAGCAGGTGGCGATCCCGGCCGGGCGCTGCGCCTCGCCCAGTGGACGCTGGTCATGCGCCAGACGCCCCGCGCCCGCGCCGTGGTCGAGCGCGCCCGCGCCGCCGTCGGCGCGTCGTCGCCCGACGTGCGCTGAGGCGGCGCGGGCGCATGCGTGTCCTCGTCGTCGGTGGCGGGCCGGCCGGGTTGACGGCGGCCCTGCACGCGGCGGAGCTCGGTGCGGAGGTGACCCTCGTCGAGCGTCACCAGGTCGGCGGGACCGCGCTCAGCCGGGGACCGGCCCCGGTGCGGGCCCTGGCTCGTGCTGCCCGGCTGGCCCGCGACTGGGAGTCGTGGCCGGCATTCGGCCTGACCGGTCCCCGTCCGGAGATCGACGTCGGTGCAGCGTTGGCCAACGCCGATCGCGTCGCGCGTTACGCCTACGAGGGCAAGCGTCTCGCCGACCACCTGCGGGCCGGTGCGGTCTCCCTCGCGGAAAACACCGGCGACCTCCGCTTCGTCGGGACTCACACGATCGCCGCAGACGACGGTCGAACCTGGAGCGCCGACCGGATCATCCTCGCCATCGGCGGCCGCCCTGGGCGGTTGGACGTGCCCGGGGCCGAGCTCGCGATCACCTACGAAGACGCTCGCGCGATCACCCGCATCCCCACGAGTGCCTGCATCGTCGGCACGTCCGACACCGGCTGCCAGCTCGCCTCGATCCTGCACGGCTTCGGCTGCCAGGACACCCTGATCGGCGCGGCGCCGCGACTGCTTCCGCGGGCCGATCACGCGATCTCCGTCGGCCTCGCGTCGGCCTTCACGGCACGTGGCATGACGGTCGTGACCGGCGCCTCCGTGGACCAGCTCGACGCTCGACCCGGTGGCATGCAGGTCTGCCTGTCACTGCGCGACGGGACGCCAAGGGTCGTCGACGTCCAGCGCACCATTACCGCAGTCGGCTGGCCAGGCAACGCCGACCTCGTCGACGCGGCGGCTGCCGGGGTCGTCACCGATCGCGGCTATGTCGTCGTCGACGAGCACCTGCAGTCCTCGGCGCCGCACATCTTCGCCTGCGGCGACGTCGACGGGAACAGCATGCTCGTCTCGAGCGCCGTCCACGAGGGCCGCGTCGCGGCGGAGAACGCCGTGCTAGGACCGACGCGAGGCGTCACCCACGAGGTCGTCCCCGTCGGCAGCTTCACCGACCCGGAGTACGGCATGGTCGGCCTGACCGAGGAACAAGCTCGGCAACGCTACCCCTGCGAGGTGGCGGTCGCTCGCTACGACGATCTCCTGCGGCCTATCGCCGACGGTCGCCCCAACGGCTTCTGCAAGCTGATCATCGACACGCAAGAGCGCCGCATCGTCGGCGCCCACGTCCTCGGCGAGTACTCCGCCGAGGTCATCCAGGTCGCCGCGACGAGCATGGCTGCGGGCATGCGCATCGAGGCGGTCGCTGAGATGGAATTCGCGTTTCCGACCTTCGCCGAAGGGATCAGCCAGGCGGCCCAGATGCTCGTCCGCCGCCTCGGGAAGCGCCCGATGCCAGTGACGTGGAGTCGACGAGCAGCTTCCGGCACGGTGTGAACGGCGTCGCCGAACGGGAGCCGGTCACCATCGAGGAATTGCCCGACTGACCCGCGGGGCGGCCACACCTCCCCGGTGAGGTGATCATCTGATCAGTAGCATCGGCTCATGGAGTCCTCACGCCTCGATCGCCGTAAGGCGCACACCCGGGCCGCCCTCATCCGATCGGCGCAGGAGTTCCTGGCCGAGGGCAACTCGGCCGCCACGATCCGGGAGATCACCGACCGGGCCGATGTCGGCTTCGGGTCGTTCTACAACCACTTCGCATCCAAGGAGGACCTGTTCGACGCCGCCGTGCTGGCGACGCTCGACATGTTCGACGAGTGGCGCGCGGTGGCGACCGTCGGACTCACCGAGCCCGCGGAGTTGTTCGCCACCAGCTACCGGTTCGCGCTGGTGCTGGTGCGATCCCAGCCGCTGGTCGCACGGCTGGCACTGGCGGTCGGCCCCCGGATCCTGACGATCGACCGCGGGTTCCGGCAGGGAGCGCTGGCGGACCTGACGGCCGGCGTGGCGCAGGGACGATTCGTCGGAGACCCGCAGCACCTGTTCATGATGGTGGGCGGGGCGTTCCTCGGCACCGCGCAACTGCTGCTCGAGGACGAGGACCTCGACGCGGAGTCGACCGCGACCGACCTCGCCCGGCGGGTGCTGCTCATGCTCGGCCTGGACCGGCGCGAGGCCGAACGCATCAGCGCGATCGAGCTTCCCCCGGCGCCCCAGGCGTAAGGAACGCACACCACCCCGGTCGGCGACGCAATCGCCGGGATCGCCGTAATCGTCGAATCGGCAGAATCGCCATACCCGATTCACTGATCATATGATCAGTTTTGATGATACAGTCATCTTCGTAAGGAAGGTGGTGGCGCGATGACGACGACGACCCCGCGCGAACTCCCCGGGCACCAGGCTCACGACCCGCACAGCGGCGTCCACTCCGAACAGGGCGGCCTGCCCGGCGAACACCCCGGCCGGCACCGCAACCCGGTCATCAAGGTGCGCGACCTCGCCTGGCTCGAGTTCGCCAAGCCCGACCTGGCCGCGGCCGAGCGCTTCGCGCACGCCTTCGGCTTCGTGACGGCCGCGACATCGCCCGACGAACTCCAGCTGCGCGGCACCGATCCGGGCAGCCCGTGCGTGATCGTCCGCAAACGCCGCGAGAGCCGGTTCCTCGGCCCGACCTTCCGCGCCGCAGACGCCACCGACCTGCTCCGGCTGGCCGCTGCGCACCGGACCACGGTGCGACCGCTGCCGGAGTCGATCGGCGGCGTCGGGGTCGAGCTGGTCGACCCGAGCGGTCTGCCCGTCCGGGTCGTCGCCGACACCCACGAACTCCCCCGGCTCCCTGCCCAGGCGCCCTTGGCGCTCAACCTCGGCGGCGAGGCTCGCCGCGTCAACGCCACGCAACGGCCGCTGCGCGCACCGGCCAGGGTGCAACGACTCGGGCACGTGGTGCTGCAGTCGACCCGGTATGGCGAGGCGCTCGACTGGTACCTCGAGAACCTCGGGCTGATCGTCAGCGACTTCCTCTATTACGAGGGGCAGCGGCACCGCGGGCCGACCATGAGCTTCATCCGCTGCGACCGGGGCGACGAACCGGCCGACCACCACACGCTCGCGATGAACCTCGGCCCCTCCAACCGTTACGTGCACTCGGCCTACCAGGTCGCCGACCTCGACGCGATGGCCGCGGGTGGGCAGTACCTGCTGGACGAGGGCTACCGGCGGTCCTGGGGCATCGGCCGGCACATCCAGGGCAGCCAGCTGTTCGACTACTGGCGCGACCCGGACGGCTTCCTCGTCGAACATTTCGCCGACGGCGACCTGTTCGACTGCCACCTCACTCCGGGCTGGGCCCCGATGTCCGCCTCCGGCCTGGCCCAGTGGGGGCCGCCTGCCACCCCCGACTTCCTCGGTGTCGCTCCGGGCAAGGATGCGCTCGCCGAGGCCCGTTCCATCATCCGATCCCTGCGCGAGGACAACGAGTTCGACCTCGAACGCCTCCGCGGCCTGCTGAAAGTTGCCTCCTCATGACTACCTCCGTTCTGCGCACCGCCGACGCCTGGTGGGTGCTCACCGCCGACGGCACCGCCGCCCGGGTCGCGACCGACGCGGTCACGACCGGGCAGCTTCTCGCCGACCGCGCCGCGGTCGACGCCGCCGCGGCCGGCCCCGGCGGGACCGCCGTCGCGAGCCTCGACCTGGTCTCCCCCGTCACGGCCCCATGCCGGGTCGTCGCGCAGATGACCAACTACGTCAGCCACGTCGAGGACTCGGGCATGAACCCCGAGACGGTGCCGTTGACCTTCTTCCGCAAGACGTCCGGCTCGATCAGCGGCCCCACCGACGACATCGTCCGGCCGGAGCACGTCCGCTTCCTCGACTACGAGATCGAGCTCGGCCTGGTCATCGGCGAGCCCCTCACGGTCGGTGACACCGTCACCTCGTCCACCTGGACCCGTCACGTGGCCGGCCTCGTCATCACCAACGACGTCTCGGCCCGTGACGTCCAGTTGCCCAAGACCCAGTTCTTCGAGGCCAAGTCCTACCCGACCTTCACCCCGGTCGGCCCGGTCCTGTTGCTGCTCGACGACGCCGAGCTCCGGCGGCTGCCCGAGCTGCGGCTGCGCCTCACGGTCGACGGCCAGGTGCGCCAGGACAGCACCTGCCTCGACATGATCTACAGCCCCGAGCAGGCCCTCGCCGCACTGGCTCGCTTCCAGCGCCTGGACACCGGCGACCTGCTGCTGACGGGCACGCCGGGCGGCACCGCGCTCAAGGCACCGCCGCGGCCGGTCGAGCTGATCGGCGCGCTGCTGCCGCCGGCGCTGAAGTGGCGCAAGTTCTTCCAGTCCCAGGCCAAGAATCCCCACTATCTCCAGGACGGCGACCGCCTCGAGCTCACGATCGCCACCCCGGACGGCGCACTCGACCTGGGCACGCAGCGGACCACGGTCAGGCACTCGTGATGGCGGGCCCCGTCCTGACCGGGCGCACCGCGTGGCCGGCGCGGTACGACGCACCCGACGACCTGGCGCAGATCGAGCAGATCCCGCTCGCACAGCGCGACCTGCCCGCCACGACCTACGAAGCACTCGTGCGGTCCGCAGCGCAGTGGCCGCAGCGCACGGCCGTCAGCGTCATGCCCGACGCCGAGCACTGGCAGCAGACGGTGTCGCGGACGTATGCCGAACTGCTGGCCGACGTGCACCGCGTCGCCAACGTGCTCCACGGACTCGGCGTACGGCGCGACGACACGGTCGCGCTGATCAGCCCCAACTGCGACCAGCTCGTGACCGCGACGCTGGCCGCCGAGCTCGCCGGCATCGCCGCGCCCGTCAACAGCGCGCTCTCGGAGCAGCAGGTGCACCGGCTCCTCGGCGTCACGGGCGCCCGCGTGGTGGTCGTCGCCTCCCGCGAGCTCGACGCCGCGTCGTGGGAGCACGGTGCCGCGCTCGCGAGGAGCGGCGCGGTCGACGCGGTCGTCGTCCTCGGCCCGACGGGCGGCGCGTCCGCGCCGGCCGACGCGGGGCGACCCGCCGACGTTGGCGACACCGCCCGCGTCGTCGACCTCACGGCGGAGGCCGCCCGGGCGCACGCCGACCGGTTCGACGGCGAGCCGCCGCACGCTGACGACCTGGCGTCGGTCTTCCACACCGGCGGCACCACCGGCAACCCCAAGCTCGCCGCGCACACCCACCGCAACGAGGTGGTCGACGCCTGGAGCGTCGCGGCCAACACCGCTCTCGACGACGACGCGTCGATTTTCGCCGCGCTCCCGTTGTTCCACGTCAACGCCCTCGTGGTCACCCTGCTCGCGCCGATCCTGCGCGGGCAGCGGTCGGTGTGGGCCGGCCCGCTCGGCTACCGCGATCCGCACCTCTACGGCGTCTTCTGGAAGCTCGTCGAGAGCCGGCGGATCAGCACGATGAGCGCCGTGCCGACCGTGTATGCCGTCCTCGCCGGGGTGCCGGTCGACGCCGACATCTCCTCGATGCGGTTCGCCATCGTCGGCGCGGCTGCGCTGCCGCCGGGTGTGCGCTCGGCGTTCGAGACCACCACCGGCGTCACCCTCGTCGAGGGGTACGGCCTCACCGAGGCCACCTGCGCGAGCGCGCGCGGCTTCGCCGCCCACCCGCGGCCCGGCACGGTGGGCCAGCGGCTGCCCTATCAGGATTTGAAGACCGTGCGGATCGAGGACGACGGCAGCTGGACCGACCTGCCCGCGGGCAGCAGCGGCACCCTCGTCATCACTGGCCCGACGGTGTTCCCCGGCTACGTCACCGGCCGCGAGCCGGGCGGACGGCTGATCGTGGAGGGTCTCGGCAAGCTGCGCGACGGCTGGCTCGACACCGGTGACCTCGCACGGGTCGACGACGACGGCTTCATCCACCTGGTGGGACGTGCGAAGGACCTCATCGTGCGCGGCGGCCACAACCTCGACCCCGCGGTCGTCGAGGAGGCGTTGCTCGCCCACCCCGCCGTCACCGGTGCGGCCGCGGTCGGGATGCCCGATCTGCACTCGGGCGAGGTGCCCGTCGCCTACGTCAGCGTCGCCGAGCCGGTCGCCGGCGGTGACCTGCGCGCGTGGGCCGCCGGCCGGGTGCCGGAGCCGGCCGCGGCGCCCAAGGCGGTGTACGTCGTCGACGCCATACCGATGACGTCGGTCGGCAAGATCCACAAGGTCCCGCTGCGGCTCGACGCCACGTGTCGTGCGGTGCGCGCCGCGCTCGCGGCGGCCGGAGCCGACGACGGCATCGAGGATGTCCGTGCCGAGCTCGGTGAGGACGGGGTCGTCGTCACCCTCGTGCCCCGGGCGGGCGACGGGCCGCAGGTCTCCGACGCCGAGGTCACCGCCGCACTCGCCGGGTTCGCCCTGGCCTGGAGAGTGCTGCAGCCATGACCGCGACCGGCCGTGGGCCCGACGTCATCGTGGTCGGCGCGGGCCCCACCGGGGTCGTCGCCGCGTCCCTGCTCGCCGCGTATGGCGTGCGGTGCCTGGTGCTGGACCGCTGGCACGAGGCCTACCCGCAACCGCGGGCGGTGCACCTCGACGACGAGATCTACCGCATCCTCGGCCGGCTGGGACTCGCGGACGACTTCGCTGCCATCTCCCGACCCGCGCGAGGGCTGCGCCTGATCGACCGGCAGCACCGCACCCTCGCCGAGTTCAGCCGCGACCGGCTCGTCGGGGTGCACGGCTACCCGCAGGCCAATATGTTCGACCAGCCGGAGCTGGAGCAGCTGCTGCGCACCCGGCTGGCCCGCGAGGACGCGGTGCGGTTCGTCGGCGGCGCGGAGGTCACGGCGGTGGCAAACGTCGCCCACGGGCGAGCCGAGGTCACCTACCGCGACACCGGGTCCGGCACCGAACACCGCACCACCGCGGCGTTCGTCCTCGGCTGCGACGGTGCCAACAGTGTCGTGCGCTCGGCGATCGGTGCCCGGATGGTCGACAAGGGCTTCGAGCAGCGGTGGCTGGTCGTCGACGTGGAGACCGGGGTGCCGATCGACGCGTGGGAGGGCGTGCACCAGCTCTGCGACACCCACCGCGCCGGCACCTACATGCGCATCGGCGACCGGCGCTATCGCTGGGAGTTCCGCCTCCTCGACGGCGAGACCGCCGCCGACTTCGGCGACCTCGACGCCATCCGCCCACTCATCGCGCCGTGGACCGGACCGTGCGATGCCGCCGACCTGACGCTGCGCCGAGTGACCGACTACACCTTCCGCGCCCAGGTCGCCGACCGGTGGCAGGACCGCCGGGTCTTGCTCCTCGGCGACGCCGCCCACCTCACTCCGCCCTTCATCGGCCAGGGGATGGGCGCAGGGCTGCGCGACGCCCTCAACCTGACCTGGAAGATCGCGGGCGTCCTGCGCGGCGACCTGCCCGAGCAGTGGCTCGCGACCTACGAGACCGAACGCACCCGGCACGCCGCCGAGCTCATCCGCACCGCCATCCTCCTCGGACGTGCCATGACCCAGGGCGGCCGGGCCGGCGACCTCGCGCGCCGCCTGATCGCACCACGCCTGGCATCCGCCCGCGGCCTGCGGGCGTTCGTCAACGACGCGGCGTCGCCGCGGCTGCACGGCAACACCCCGGCGCTGCACACCCGCCGCGACCGGCTGGCCGGGTCACTCTGCCCCAACGCCGTCATCGGCCCGGACGACGCGGCGGACCGGCAGCCTCGCTTCGACGACGTCGCACTGGGGCGTTACGTGCTCGTCTGCCGGGGAACACTCGGGCAGCACGACCGGGCGCTGGTCGCGCAGCGGGGTGCGCTCGTGCTCGACGCCGCCGAGGGCACCGCGCTGCACGCATGGCTGCACGACCACCACGTCATGGCCGCGCTCGTCCGGCCGGACGGCACCGTCGCGCGCAGCGGGCGGGCGAGCGACCTGGCCCGCGCGGTCCCGGCGTACTCGCCTGTGCACGTCATACAAAATTCAAACTAAACTCGCCGGCATGGCGAGCCTCAGCACCGGACAGCGGCTCGAGCACGCCGCGGGCCGGCTGTCGACGGCGGCGATCGAGCAGCTGGAGGCCAGCCACGACTGGTATCGCGCGCTGCCGGCCGAGGACCGGTCGTGGGTGGGCCTGGTCGCGCAGGCCGGCATCGGCGCATTCATCGCCTGGTATCGCGACCCGGAGTCGTCGCCGCCGACGACGATCGACGTCTTCGCGACCGCCCCGCGTGACCTGACCCGGTCGATCGCGCTGCAGCAGACGCTGCAGATGGTGCGCACGGTGATCGACGTCGTCGAGCAGCAGACGCCGCAGCTCGCCGCCCCGGGTGAGGAGCAGCAGCTGCGGGAGGCGGTGCTGACCTATTCGCGGGAGATCGCCTTTGCGGCCGCGCACGTCTACGCGCAGGCGGCCGAGTCCCGGGGCGCGTGGGACGCCCGGCTCGAAGCGCTCGTGGTCGACGCCGTGCTGCGCGGAGAGGCCGACGAGTCCCTGCGGTCGCGCGTCGCCGCGCTCGGCTGGGACGAGGTCCGTGGGGTCGTGGTGATCGCCGGAGGTGCGCCTCCCGGGTCGGGCAGTGACGCGCTGGATGCGTTGCGCCGCAGCGGAACTCACCACGGCCTGACGACGCTGGCGTCCGTGCAGGGCCGTCTGCTGGTCGCCGTGCTCGGTGGCGTCGACGACCCCCACGAGGTCGCCGCCGCACTGCACCGGCTCTGGGGCGCGGGACCGGTCGTCGTCGGCCCGCTCGTCCCCCACCTGTATGCCGCAGGTCGCAGCGCCCGTGCCGCCCTCGCCGGCTATGCCGCCGCCCCCGCCTGGCCGGACGCGCCGCGGCCGTGCGCGGCCTCGGAGCTGCTGCCCGAACGCGCCATCTCCGGCGACACCCGGGCCCGGCGGCTGCTCGTGGACAAGGTGACCAGGCCGTTGCGCGACCGGCCGGCACTGCGGGAGACCGCCGCGGCATACCTGGACCGGAACAACCTGGAGGCGACCGCCCGCCAGCTCTTCGTGCATCCCAACACCGTGCGCTACCGGCTCGGCCGGATCGCCGACCTGACCGGCTACGACCTGGTCGACAGTCGCGACGCGTTCACCGTGCGGCTCGCCCTCGCGATGTCCCGGCTCTGAGACGCACCCCGGGCCCGGGGACGCGCCGGTCGTCCGATCGCTACTCGCCGGGCAACCGGAGAGTAGGGGTGCGCGAGCGACCGGTTTTGTAGCCTTCCTCCAAGCAGGCTCGATGAGCTTCGGAGGATTCGGTGACCCCTCCCGGCGCCCGCGTCGGCGAGAGTGGACCTCGTGCTTGCGATCGTCTGCCCTGGACAGGGTTCCCAGACCCCCGGTTTCCTCTCCCCCTGGATGGAGTTGCCCGGCTTCGGCGACCGGCTGCGCTGGCTGTCGGCGGTCGCGGGCATCGACCTGGTCGCGCACGGCACCACCTCCGACGCGGACACGATCAAGGACACCGCGGTCGCCCAGCCGCTCATCGTCGCCGCCGGCCTGGTGAGCCTGCTGGAGCTGTTCGAGCACCCGTCGCAGGGCTTCGACGCGGTGAGCGTCGGTGCCGGTCACTCGGTCGGCGAGATCACCGCGGCCGCCGCGTCCGGCGTGCTCACCGCCGAGCAGGCGATGGTCTTCGTCCGCGAGCGCGGCAACGCGATGGCGCAGGCGAGCGCGGTGCAGCCGACCGGCATGAGCGCTGTCCTCGGCGGCGACCCCGACGACGTGCAGGCCGCGCTCGACGAGCACGGGCTCACCCCCGCCAACCGCAACGGCGCCGGCCAGGTCGTCGCGGCCGGCACGATGGACCAACTGGCCGCCCTCAAGGACGCCCCGCCGGCGAAGGCCCGCGTCATACCCCTGGCCGTGGCCGGGGCGTTCCACACCGAGCACATGGCACCGGCCGTCGACGTGCTCGCCGGTTACGCCCGCGCGATCACCACCCACGACCCGCGGGTGCAGCTGCTGTCCAACAAGGACGGCGCCGCGGTCGCCGACGGCGCCGAGGTGCTGCGCCGACTGGTGTCCCAGGTCAGCAATCCGGTGCGCTGGGACGCCACGATGCAGACAATGGTGGACATGGGCGTGACCGGCCTGATCGAGATCCCGCCGGCCGGCACGCTCACCGGCCTGGCCAAGCGCGGCATGCCCGGCGTCGAGACACTGGCGATCAAGTCGCCGGACGATCTCGAAAAGGCACAGCGCATGGTCGCCGAGCACGGCACGCAGGCTGAAGGAGAATGACGCGATGACATCCACCCCCAAGGGCACCGGCACGCTGAGCACCTCCCCCGGCGCCCGCTACGCCCGCATCATGGGCGTCGGCGGATACCGGCCGCAGCGCGTCATCACCAACGAGGAGGTCTGCACCTGGATCGACTCCTCCGACGAGTGGATCCGCGAACGCTCGGGCATCGTCTCGCGCCGCTGGGCGGCACCCGACGAGACCGTCGTCGACATGAGCGAGGCGGCCGCACGACCCGCGCTCGAAGCGGCCGGCATCACCGCCGACCAGCTCAGCGCGGTCGTCGTCGCGACCGTCACCCACCCCTATCAGACCCCCGCCGCGGCACCGCTGCTGGCGACCCGTCTGGGCGCGAACGGCGTTCCGGCGTTTGACATTTCGGCTGCCTGCGCCGGCTACTGCCACGCGATCTCGATCGCCAGCGACATGGTGCGCGGCGGCAGCGCCGAGCACGTCCTGGTGATCGGCGTCGAGAAGCTCTCGGCGTTCACCGACGAGCACGACCGCGGCACCGCGTTCATCTTCGGTGACGGCGCGGGCGCGGCCGTTGTGGGCCCGTCGGACCACGCGGCGATCGGCCCGACCGTGTGGGGCTCGGACGGCACCCACTGGGAGACGATCATGCAGAAGGAGCCGTGGACCGACGTGCGCCGGGAGTGGCAGGCCGAGGCCGCCGCCGACGCCCCGACCTCGGCGATCGACCCGGCCAAGACCTACGCGGCGACCTCCCTCGCGATGGCCGGCCCCTCGGTGTTCCGCTGGGCGGTGTGGCAGATGGCGCCGGTCGCGCAGCAGGCGATCGACGCAGCCGGCATCACCGCGGGCGATCTCGACGTCTTCATCCCGCACCAGGCCAACATGCGCATCATCGATGCGATGATCAAGCAGTTGAAGCTGCCCGCCGACATACCCGTCGCCCGCGACATCGCCGAGACCGGCAACACCTCCGCGGCGTCGATCCCGCTCGCCACCGAGCGCATGCTGCGCGAGGGCGAGGCACCGCACGGCGGCCTGGCGTTGCAGATCGGCTTCGGTGCCGGTCTGGCGTATGCCGCACAGGTCGTCGAGCTGCCCTGACCGTCCCGGAAGGGGCCACCAGTCCACCCGCGGCCCGGCGGGAAAACCGGGTCAGCACAACGAAATTCACATCACGAAATTCACATCACCCGAGGAGCACCCGAACATGGCGCAGAGTGACCAGGAGATCCTGGAGGGCCTTGCCGAGATCGTCAACGAGGAGACCGGTGTCGACGCTGCCGACGTGCAGCTGGACAAGTCGTTCACCGAGGACCTCGACATCGACTCGCTGTCGATGATGACGATCGTCGTCAACGCCGAGGAGAAGTTCGGCGTCCGCATCCCCGACGACGACGTGAAGAACCTGTCGACCGTCGGCGACGCCGTGAAGTACATCAAGGACGCTCAGGGCTGAGCCAGTCGTCTGCCTGCCGACGGCCCGGCTGGGGAGGCCGGGCCGTCGCAGCAGCATGACCCGTCACGCATCACCATTTTGATCAGGAGCCACTCATGAGCGCAGACAAGCGCGTCGTCATCACCGGCCTCGGTGCCACCACCCCCGTGGGCGGCACCGCACCCCAGACCTGGGACGCACTGCTGGCCGGCACATCCGGTGCCAAGCCACTGCCGCAGGAGTGGCTGGACCGCTACGAACTCCCGGTCACCTTCGCCGCGAGCCTCGACCAGGACCCGAGCGAGGTGCTCGCCAAGGTCGAGGTGCGCCGGATGGACCCGTTCTCGCAGTACGCGATGATCGCCGCCCGTGAGGCGTGGGCAGACGCGGGCACCCCCGACATCGAGCCGGAGCGGCTGCTCGCTGCGATCGGCACCGGCATCGGTGGAGTGCACACGCTGCTCGCGCAGTACGACGTGCTGAAGGAGAAGGGCCCGCGCCGCATCTACCCGCTGACCGTGCCGATGCTGATGCCCAACGCGGCCTCCGGCGTGGTCTCCCTGGAGTTCAAGGCACGTGCCGGCGCGCACACCGCCGTGTCCGCCTGCGCCTCCGGCGCGGAGTCGATGGGCATGGCGGCCAACATGATTCGCGAGGGGCGCGCCGACATGGCCATCGCGGGCGGCACCGAGGCCGCCATACACCCCCTGCCGATCGCCGGGTTCGCGGCCGCGCACGCCCTGTCCAAGCGCAACGACGACCCGCAGGGCGCCTCCCGGCCCTGGGCTGCCGACCGCGACGGCTTCCTGCTCGGCGAGGGCGCGGGAGTCATGGTGCTGGAGTCCTACGAGCACGCCAAGGCACGCGGCGCCAAGATCTACGCGGAGTTCGCGAGCGTCGGTATGACGGCGGACGCCTACCACATCACCGCCGGTGACCCCGAGGGCGAGACCCAGGCCCGCGCGATGAACGAGGCGATCGAGAGCGCCGGCCTGACGCCCTCGGACATCGTGCACGTCAACGCGCACGCCACGTCCACCCCGGTCGGCGACATCGCCGAGATCACGTCGATCAAGCGGGCGTTCGGCGACGCGGTCGGCGGGGTCGCGCTCACCGGCACCAAGTCGATGACCGGCCACCTGCTCGGCGCGGCCGGCGCGATCGAGGCGATCATCCTCGCCCAGACGCTGCACGAGCGGGTCATCCCGCGCACGATCAACGTCGCCGAGGTCGACCCCCAGATCTCCGACATGGACCTGGTGACCGACGAGCACCGCAAGCTGCCCGACGGCGACATCGCTGCGATGAGCAACGCGTTCGGCTTCGGCGGCCACAACATCGCGGTCGTCCTCAAGAGCGTCTGACCGGGGGGGGAGCTCGCACTCCTCTCCCCCGGCGCACGCACCGGACTGGGCATCCTGCAGTTGCAGGGTGCCCAGCTCGACGACCGGGGCGATCACCTCGTCGTGCGATCGCCCCGCAACCCGGAGTTCCACTGGCGCAACTACGTGCACGTGACCACCGGGGACCCCGGTGACGCTGACCGCTGGCTCGACGTCTTCCGCACGGAGTTTCCGGACGCGCGCCACGTGGCGATCTCGCTGCCGGCCCTGCCGAGCGTGGATCACTATGCGCCGCAAGGCATTTCGGTCACCACCGACGACGTCCTGTCGACGACCAGCCTGCCGGAGCAGCGCCCGCTCGCTAGCTCCCCACTGACGGCTCCCTCGGCGAGTGACGGCCCGATCCGGGCGTCAGTCGGCGAGGGAGCCGTCAGTCGCGTGAAGAGAGCGAGCCGTCAGTCGCGCGCGGTGTGGGTCGGGGACGCGAGAGGTGCGTCGGGGACGGGTCAGGACACCCGGTGCAACCAGCGCACGGGCGCACCGTCTCCGGCGTAGCGGAACGGCTCGAGCTCCTGGTCCCAGGCGGTCCCGAGCAACTCGGCCATCTCGTGGCGGAACTGCTCGGGGTCGCCGTGGCTGGCGGCGAGCGCCGCGCGCAACCGGTCCTCACCGACGACCGCGTCCCCCGACGCAGCGGTCCAGGTGTGGTGGATGCCGAGCGACGGGGTGTGCGACCACCGCGACCCGTCACAACCCGGGCTGGGCTCCTCGGTCACCTCGTAGCGCACGTCGGTCCAGCCGCGCAGCGCGCTCGCCAGGCGGGCGCCCGTGCCGGGCTCGCCCATCCAGGACAGTTCGGTGCGCAGCATGCCGGGAGCGACCGGCTGCTTGATCCAGTCGATCGGTGCGGCCGCACCCAGGACGCTTTCCAACGCCCACCCGATGTGCGGGCACAGCGCAGCAGGGGTGGCGTGCACGAACACCACCCCGCGAGTCACGGCACGCGCATTTGCGGCAGACATCCGGGCCTCCTGACTTGTGCGAGGGACGTCTTCCCCAACGACCTCGCGAGCACAGGTGCCGATGCGCCGTGGCGTGCTGATGCGGTTCTTCCGCGCCTATTGTGCCCCATCAGTCACACGGGCACCAGGGGCGCCCTACGGCGCCGAAACCGGCACCGATCTGCTCGCCGCGAACGCCTGAGTCGGGTTCATCGCCACCCCGCCGACCGACACCGTGGCCGCCGTGCCGACCCGGGCGCACCCGGTCGCCGCCTCGACCGTCGTCGCGTGCTCGTCGGCGGCGGCCGACGCCGTCGGACCTGAGGACGAGACCGACGGACTCGCCGAGGACGACGCGGCGGGCACCGACGCGGAGGACTTCGCCGCACTCCCCTTGCGCCCCTGCCCGGGGGTCAGGCTGACGTCGCCGGCGATCTTGCCGAACAACGCACTCGCGTTCTGCGCAGGTATGACGGCAGCCGCGCTCGACGGATCGGCGACGGTCGGCATGGTCACGAACGTCGTGCGCGAGCCCGGCACCTGGTTGAGCTGGTAGGCCAGGTCGGTCAGCGCCGGGATGCTGCCGAGCTTGTCGTCGACGGTGACCGCCGAGGTGGCGGCGTTGGCCAGGCCGAGCACCTTCACCGGGTTGGCGAGGGTGGAGGCGCTCTCCATGTCGCGCAGCATCGAGGACAGGAAGATGTGCTGTGCCACCGTGCGGCCGATGTCGCCGCCGTCGCCGAATCCGTGTCGGGTGCGCAGGAATTCGAGCGCGGCCAGCCCCTTGAGCGTGTGCCGGCCCTTGGCGAGCTTGAGGTGGGAGTAGGGGTCGTAGACGTTGTTGTCGACGCACACCTGCACGCCCCCGACCGCGTCGGACATCGTCACGACGCCGGAGAAGTCGATCACCATGAAGTGGTCGATCGGCACCCCGGTGAGCTGGTGGACCGCCGAGGCTGTGCACCCCGGGCCGTACTGCAGCGTGCTGTTGATCCGGTCCAGATGCGGCGCCTCGCTGCGGCCGGTGGAGGAGTTGGTGCACTGCGGCACGGTGACCATAGTGTCGCGCGGGATGCTCATGACGGTGGCGTTGCTGCGGTCGGCCGAGATGTGCACCAGCATCTCCACGTCGGCGTTGGCGCCGGCCGAGGTTGCGTTGCCGCTGGTCGCGCTCGCGGCGGAGCAGTCGCCGCCGATCGAGCAGTCGCCCTTGCTGGCCCGGGTGTCCGAGCCCAGCACGAGCAGGTTGATCGGGGCGTCGCCGGCGGCGTTCGCGTGCTCGTGACCGCCGCCGGTCAGCGCCGAGGTGCGCAGATTGCCCTGCAGGTGCAGGTAGATCGCCGCGCCGGAGCCGACCACCACGAGCAGCAGGGTGAGCCCGATCGTGAGCAGCCGGTTGCGTCGTACCCGACGGCGCCCCGGCGGCACGTCGGCGACTCGCAGCAGCATGGCGTCGACGGTAGGCAGCCAACCCGGATGTTTCCCGTGCGCCTGCTGAAGGAGCACTGGAGGACCCGCCGCCACCAATTTGTGGTGAATGTGAGGTGAATCACGTCCGAATCGGATATGTTGCCGGTCGCAACATATTGAGCGCGGCTGCAGCTGGGCCGCTCGGAAAGGTGGGACCCATGCGCAAAGGTGCGCTTCTGACGGCATGCGGTACGGCGGGCGTCATCGCCCTCGCGGGCTGCGGCAGCAGCGGTAGCGGCGGCAGCAACAACTCCAGCGCCGCGGCGGCCGGCGGCGGCTCGTCGAGCTCGGCGAGTGCGGCGGGCACGGGCGCCGCGACCGGTGGCAGCACCGGCGGCGCAGCCATCGACGGCAAGAACGCCAAGGTCGGCATCATCCTGCCGGACCGGCAGTCTTCCAACCGCTGGATCTCCTCCGACCCCGACGCGCTCAAGCAGCGCTGCGCGGCCGACAAACTGCAGTGCGACATCCAGAACGCCAACGGCTCGGCGCAGCAGATGACCACGATCGCGACCAAGATGATGAACGACGGCGTGAAGGTGCTCGCGCTGGTCAACCTCGACTCCGCGTCCGCCGCGCAGATCGAGAACACCGCCAAGAGCAAGGGCATCTACACGATCGACTACGACCGCCTCACCCTCGGCGGCTCGGCCAGCCTCTACGTCTCCTACGACAACGTGAAGGTCGGTGAGCTGCAGGGCAAGACGCTCACCGGCTGCGACCAGGTCAAGGGCAAGTCGGCGGTGAAATACGTCGACCTCAACGGCGCCCCCACCGACAACAACGCCACCCTCTTCAAGCAGGGCTACGACGGCGTGCTGTCCAAGCAGCAGGGCTGGACCAAGGTCGGCGACCAGTCGGTGCCCGACTGGGACAACCAGCAGGCCGGCGTCATCTTCACCTCGATGCTGCAGAAGACCAGTGACATGGGCGCCGTCATGGTCGCCAACGACGGTATGGCGGGCTCGGTCGTCACCGCGCTGAAGAAGCAGGGGCTGGCCGGCAAGGTCGCGGTCTCCGGTCAGGACGCCACGGTCGAGGGGCTGCAGCGGATCATGGACGGCACCCAGTGCTTCACGATCTACAAGCCGTCCAAGGACGAGGCGTTCCCGGTCGTCGACGCCGCCGCGCAGCTGGCCAACGGCCAGGCGCCGAAGACGTCGACCACGATCAAGGACAGCAAGTCCGGCCGCGAGGTGCCAGCGATTCTGGCGCCGCCGATCGCGATCACCAAGACGAACGTCGCGCAGCCGATCAACGACGGCTACACCCCGAAGTCGACCACCTGCACCGGCGCGTACGCCGCCAAGTGCACGGCGGCCGGCGTCAAGTAATCACCCGCGAGCGCAGGTGGGCGGCCGCTGCCGCCCACCTGCCCGCCGCACCCGATCGGGAGTTTCATGTCTGACCAGCCGATCCTGCGCCTGCGCGGGGTCAACAAGAGTTTCGGCGCCGTGCACGTGCTCGACGACGTCGACTTCGAGGCGTATGCCGGGAAGGTCACCGCGCTCGTCGGTGACAACGGCGCCGGCAAGTCCACCCTCGTGAAGTGCATCGGCGGCACCTACGCGATCGACTCCGGCAGCTACGAGTTCGAGGGCAAGCAGGTGCACGTCTCCGGCCCGCGCGACGCCGCGGCGCTCGGCGTCGAGATCGTCTACCAGGACCTGGCGCTCTGCGAGAACCTCGACGTCGTCCAGAACATGTTCCTCGGCCGCGAGCGCATGCGCGGCGTCGTGCTGGACGAGGAGTCGATGGAGATCGCGGCGGCGGAGACGCTGACCTCGCTGTCGGTGCGCACCCTGAAGTCGGTGCGCCAGCGGGTGTCGAGCCTGTCCGGCGGCCAGCGGCAGACCGTCGCCATCGCCAAGGCCGCGCTCTGGAAGTCGCGCGTCGTCATCCTCGACGAACCGACGGCGGCGCTCGGCGTCGCCCAGACCGAGCAGGTCCTCGAGCTGGTGCGCCGGCTCGCCGACCAGGGCGTCGCGGTCATCCTCATCTCGCACAACATGCTCGACGTGCTGCAGGTCGCCGACGAGATCGCAGTGCTCTACCTCGGCCGGATGGCGGCCACCGTCCACCGTGCCGACGTCAACCAGACCCAGGTGGTCGAGCTGATCACCACCGGGCGCAGCGGCGACCTCGGCATCCAACCTGCGACCGCCGGAGCCGGAGCAAACGCATGAGCACCAACCTCGAAAAGTCTTCGGACACGGGCACCCTCGCCGACGAACTGTCCGGCGCCGCCGTGACGGTCCCCTCCGGCAACGCCGTCGGCGACTACCTGCGGCACTACTGGCAGCGCATCCGGGGCGGCGACATGGGCTCGCTGCCCGCGGTCGCGGCCCTCGTCGTGCTCTTCCTGGTCTTCTCGATCGTCGAGAACGGCTTCCTGTCCAAGGCCAACTTCGCCAGCCTGATCACCCAGGCCGCCCCGGGCATCCTGCTCGCGATGGGGCTGGTCTTCGTGCTCCTGCTCGGCGAGATCGACCTGTCGGCCGGCACCGCCTCGGGCGTCGGCGGCGCGATCGTCGCGGTGCTGCTGCTGAAGAACTGGCCGTGGCCGCTCGCCGTCCTCGTCGCGCTCGTCGTCGGTGCGCTCATCGGCCTCGGCATCGGCTGGATGCGCACCTTCCTGCGGGTGCCGTCGTTCGTCTCGACGCTCGCGCTCTTCCTCGGCCTGCAGGGTGTGGTGCAGATCGTGGTCAACAGCGCCAACACCCAGGGCAACCTGTCGCTGCAGAGTGACGCGCTGGTGGCGCTGGAGAACAGCAACATGCCGGTGTGGCTCGGCTGGCTGATGGCCGCGCTCCTCGTCGTCGGGTATGCCGTGCAGAAGCTGCTCGCCGTCGCGGCCCGCCGCAAGCGGTCGCTGCCGACCGAGCCGGTCGCGGTCACCGCGGCCAAGGTGCTCGCCATCGCCGTGCTGGCCTTCGGCTTCACCTTCGTGTTGAACCTCAACCGCTCCCCCAACTCCGCGGGCGGCACCAAGATCGTCGAGCAGAACGGCAAGCTGGTCACGGTCAAGACCGGCGGTGAGTTCCTCGGCGGCGTGCCGTGGGTGGTGCCGGTCATCCTGGTGCTGGTGGTCGTGCTCGGCTTCGTGCTGAATCGCACGCGCTACGGCCGGCACATCTACGCGGTCGGCGGCAGCGACGAGGCCGCCCGCCGCGCGGGCATCCGGGTCAACGCGGTGCGGATCTCGGTCTTCGTGATCTGCTCCACGATGGCGGTCGTCTCCGGTGTGGTGCTCGCCTCCCAGACCGCGGTCAACGCCGCTCAGGGCGCGGGCAACACGCTGCTGCTCGCGGTCGGTGCCGCGGTGGTCGGCGGCACCAGCCTGTTCGGCGGCAAGGGCAAGATCACCGACGCGGTCGTCGGTGGCGCGGTGGTCGCGGTGATCATCAACGGCATGGCCGACCTGCTGCAGGGCAAGAACAACTCCGCCTGGCAGTGGATCGTGACCGGTCTGGTGCTGTTGCTCGCCGCGACCGTCGACGCCGTGTCGCGCCGTCGCGCGGGCTCGACCGGGCTGGGCTGACCCGGTGCGCGCAGCCGGATCCTCAGCCGCCCGCCCGGAGCAGATCCGTCGGCACAACCTGAGCACGCTGCTGCGGCACCTGCACCTGCACGGGCAGTTGTCGCGCAGCGAGCTCGCCCGGCTGACCGGGCTCAACCGCAGCACGATCGGCGGCCTCGTCGGTGACCTCGCCGACCTGGGCATGGTCAGCCAGCGCTCGCCCACCCGCAACCGCGACGGCGCGGGGCGCCCGGCATACCTCGTGGTGCCGCGGCCGCGGTCGGTGCACGTCGTGGCGGTGGACGTCGACGTCGAGTCGGTGCAGGTCGCCGCGATCGGCCTCACCGGGCGGGTGCTGGACCAGATCGGCTGGCAGCTGCGGGACGACAACCGCTCCCCCGTCGCGGTCGTCGACGACGTGGCCGCGGCCGTGCGGGAGCTGTCGGCCGGACTGCGGCGCAGCCAGCGCGTCGGCATCGGCGCGAGCGTGCCGGCGATGGTGCACAACCCGGAGGGGGTGGCGGTCTACGCGCCCAACCTGGAGTGGTCCAACGAGCCGTTCGGCGGGTTGCTCGAGCAGCGACTGGGCGAGCCGGTGCTGGTCGGCAACGACGCCGACCTCGCCACGCTCGCCGAGCACCGGCGGGGTGCCGCCGCAGGTTTCGGGCACGTGGTCTGCGTGCTCGGGCGGGTCGGGGTCGGCGGCGGCATCATCGTCGCCGGTCACCTGCTGCACGGCGGTCGCGGCTACGCCGGCGAACTCGGGCACATGTCGCTGCAGGCCGACGGGCCGCTGTGCCACTGCGGCAACCACGGCTGTCTCGAGGAGTATGTCGGGGAGGCCGCGATCCTGCGCGCCGCCGGGGAAGCCGGCCTCGAATCCATCGACCTGCCAACGCTTTTCAGCCGAGCCGAGCTGGGCGACCCGGACGCGCGCGACGTCGTCGCCGGCGTCGCGCGGTGGTTCGGACGCGGCCTCGCCAACCTGGCCAACGTGCTCAACCCGGAGGCGTTCGTCGCGAGCGGGCACCTCGCCGAGGTGCTGCGCATCGCCGAGCCGTCGGTGCGCGAAGGACTCGAGCGGGGCATGGTGACGATCGGGCGCGCACCCATCACGTTGCTGCAGGGCGGCATCCGCGACGCCTCGCTGGTCGGCGCCGCCGAGCTCGCCTTCGAGGAGCTGCTCGCCGCTCCCGACCTGTTGGGGACACCCAGGTCGGCGGGTTAACCTAAAGCGCACCGCTTCACGACCGGGGGTCGAGACATGCACGCTCTCCACGCGTTCAGCCCACTGCTGCAGTTCCTCGCCGTCTTCGCGATGTTCGCGCTGACCCGTTACGCGTTCAGCACCAAAGCGCCGGCCACGCGCGGGACGCTGACCTGGGCCGCCGTGATGGTGGCGCTCGCCTTCACCCCGGCCGGCTGGGTGGTGCACGTGGGCATGGCGATCGGCCTGTTCGCGGTGGTGGAGTTCCTCTTCCGCCCGCTCTACAAGGTGCGCGTGCAACTCGCCCGCTCGGCCGGCTTCGTGGCCGCGCTCTGCGCCGCCGCGATGCTCAACGGCCAATACCCCTGGGTGGTCTTCCCGCTCGCCGCCGCGGTCGCCCTCTGGTTCCTCACCGGTGGCCCGGCACGCAACGAACGCAAGCGCATCCGCGCGATGCAGCAGGGCGCCCCGGTCGGCCCGATGCAGCAGGGTTCGATGACGCAGGTTCCGGTGGCGCAGGGTCCGGCGCCCTGGCGGGGCGCACCGGCCGGCGGCTCGCAGCTCTCGTCATACCTGGCCTCATATCTGGTCGACCCGCGGCTGCCGGACGAGGCCCGCGCACAGCTCGGGACCCTGGACGCCGAGTCCCGGAACGCCCTGGCCTACCTGCACGCGCACAGCGACAACGCCTTGCTGATCTTCGAGATCGAGCAGATCCGCAACGATTTCGCGCCGTCGGCGGTGCAGGGCTACCTCGCGCTGCCGCCTGGCCTGGCCGACACCGAGCCGCTGCAGGACGGCCGCACCGGCGCCGAACTCCTCGTCATCCAGCTGCAGTTGCTGCTCGACGGGGTGCGCGCGGCGGTCGGCGAGGCGCACGGCGCCAATGCCGGCGCGCTGCTCGCCAGCCACCGCTTCCTGCGGGCGCGGTTCGGCACCCGCAGCGACGAGCTGCGCCTCTGAGCCGTGTGATCAGGTGAGGATCAGGTGAGCGTCGGGCCGCCGCCGGGCATCCTCGCGAGTAGCTCGCGGGCCTGCTCGGCGAACTTGTGCTCGACCAGCACCTCGTACTTGGTGGCGACCGTCTGGGTCACCGACTGGAAATCGCGCTGGCCGCCGGTCAGGCTGTAGCCGATCGCGGCCCAGATGGCGCCGAAGATCGCACCGAAGATGATCGTCGAGATCACCACGGCGAAGACGTTCACGCCGTTGTCGAACAGCGACAGGATGAGCCCGATGAACGCGCCGAACCAGGCACCGGAGAGCGCGCCGCCGGCGATCACCCGGCCCCAGGTGAGCCGGCCGACCACGCGCTCGATCTGCTTGAGGTCGGTGCCGACGATCATGACGTTCTGCACCGGGAACTGGTTGTCCGACAGGTAGTCGACCGCCTTCTGCGCCTCGAGGTAGTCGGAGAAGACCCCGAGCGACATCGGGTATTCGAGGGACAGACCGCCGCGCAGCGCGGCACCGGGACGGTTGAAACTTCCGGACATGGGAGTTGACATACGCCCAGGGTAGCTAGCCTCCTGTGCCATGCGTGGCGTATGTGTCTTCGGAGCCGGGAGCATCGGGTGTTACGTGGGTGGCCGGCTTGCCGCCGCCGGTGTGCCGGTGACCCTCGTCGGGCGCGACAGCATGCGGCGGGTGACCGCCGGCGGCATGCGGCTGCAGGCTATCGACGGGTCGCAGGTCGAGGCGGATCCGCGCTTCGAGACCGATCCCGCGGCCGCCGCCGGCTGCAACCTCGTGCTGGTGACGGTGAAGTCCGGCGCCAACCGCGAGGCTGCCGACGCGCTGCGCGACGTGCTCGACGCGGACGCTGTGGTGGTCAGTCTGCAGAACGGCCTGCACGGCGGCGCCGGCCTGCGCAGCGACCTGCCGGATCACACCGTGCTCGCTGGGACGGTCGGCTTCAACGTGGTGCGCGACGGCGCGACCTTCCGGCAGGCGACCGCCGGCGACATCCTGGTGCAGGCCGACCCCGTCTGGACCGGGTATGACGCAGCCTTCGCCCGAGCCGGTCTGCCGATCGAGCAACGCACCGACATGCCCGCGGTGCAGCGCGCCAAACTCCTGCTCAACCTCAACAACGCGATCAACGCCCTGTCCGGACTGCCGCTGCGAGAAGAGTTGGCGCAGAGGGCTTTTCGCCGTTGCCTGTCGCTCGCGCAGCGCGAGGCGCTCACGGTCATGGCGGCTTCGGGTCCGGCGCCGGCGAAGCTGACCGCCCTCTCCCCCGCGCTGATGGCCCGCACCCTCGCGGTGCCGGACGCGCTCTTCCGGGCCGTCGCCGGGCAGGTGCTCGCCATCGATCCCACGGCGGGGTCGTCGATGGCCGACGACCTCGCCGCCGGCCGCCCGACCGAGGTCGACTGGATCAACGGCGCGGTCGTGCAACTCGCCGCAGACGCCGGGACGACGGCACCGGTGAATGCCCGGCTGGTCGAGCTGGTGCACGACGCCGAACGCGGCCGGCGACCGCGCTGGACCGGGCGGGACCTGCTGGCGCAGCTGCGGGCGGCCCGGCGCTGACCGGTCGTCGCCCGCTGTTCACGGGGGATTTCCCCGCCATACGGCCCGGGCTCGGGAGCGTTGGCCCATGACTTCCACCATCACCCGCAGGACCCTGCTCGGCGCCGGCGCGGCGACCGTGCCCCTCGCGCTCGCCGGCACCGCGAATGCCGCCCAGCAGTCGTCCCGGCCGCGCAGTCCGCTGGAGGGCGTCACGCCCACCCCGCGCACCCACGCCCACAACGACTACGAGCACGTCCGTCCGCTGTTCGATGCGCTCGGCCAGGGCTTCGTCAGCGTCGAGGCCGACATCTGGCTGGTCGGCGGCGAGCTCTACATCGGCCACGACGGCCCGGATCTCACGCGCACCCTGCGCGGGCTCTACCTGGACCCCCTCGCCCGTCTGGCCAAGGCCGGCCGCGGCTGGATCTACCCCGGCCACCGGGTCGGGCTGCAGTTGCTCATCGACGTCAAGAGCCCGGGCGACCCGGTGTGGCCGGTGCTCCAGCGCCAATTGGCTTCGTATCGTGGGCTGTTCACCTACTGGCGCAACGGCCGTCGCCACCCCGGGCCGGTCACTGCCGTGCTCAGCGGCGAGCTCGCCCAGCGCACGTCGACCGAGCGACTGCGGTGGGCGGGCTTCGACGGCCGCCTGCGCACCCCGCTCCCCGCGGGTGCCACGCCCGAGCAGTTGCCGCTCCTGTCGGACAACTGGGCGCTGATGTTCACCTGGCAGGGCGTCGGCCCGATGCCGCCCGCCGAGCGCGCGAGGCTGCAGGAGCTGGTCGCCGCGAAGCACAGCGCCGGTTACCAGGTGCGCTTCTGGAACACCCCCGACCTGCCGGGTCCGGCCCGCACCGCGGTGTGGACCGAGCTCTGGGCGGCCGGTGTCGACTACCTCAACACCGACGACCTCGCGGGCCTGCGCGAGTTCGTCCGCGCGCAGCGCTGAGCCGGGCTACCGGGTCGGCACGACACCGACCCGGTAGGGCGGCCGCGCGCTCGGCGACCAGGTGGCCGCGACGTGAGCCCGAGCCGTCAGCGGGTCAGCCAACGGTGCAGCAGCCGGCTCATCGCGGGCAGCACGAAGTAGGTCATCAGCGGAGTCATGAAGAGCGTCGTCGCGAGCACCCGCACCGGCAGGGACCATCCGGCCAGCACCGGCGCGAAGACCACGTTGACGACGAGCGAGAGCGGGAAGAACGCCAGCCAGATCATCGTGGCCTGCTTCCACCGCGGCGGCACCTTCGGCGCGGCGACGGTGGTGGTCTCGCTGCTCGGCGGGTCGAACCAGCCCTCGATGCCGACCCTGCGATGGGTGACCCGGTCCTCGACCATGCCCACCCCGCTGCGCAGCCACCACTTGCGCTGCTCGGAGTCCTCCCACGCGCGCAGCGCGTCCTCGTCGTCGAAGCGGTAGAGCATGTGCCACTCGTCGGAGTCGCCGCGCGGCCGCACCCAACCGGTGCCGAGGAACCCCGGGAAGCGTTCCGCGAGAGCGGTGCCCGCGTTGATCCAGGCGAGCATCTGCTCGTCGTTGCCAGGCTGCACGCGGCGGGTGATCGCCACGGTCACCGCGGTCGTGCGGTCATCGGCGGCAAGTTGCGTCATACGTCCATGGTGCGGGACTGCGCGGGGTGCCTTGGTACGCCGGGGGCCGCGCACGACGGTGAGACTCGCCACACCCTGCTCGTCACGACCTGCTCATCACACTCTGCTCGTCACGACCTGCTCATGACACCCCGGGCCCGCGCACGACGACCCGGATCATCGTGCCGGCGAGCACGAGCATGACCGCCCAGACCGCCATGCAGTAGGGGCACAGCGCTTCGATCACGACAATGCTCTGCACGGCGAGCCAGCCGACGAACGCCAGACCGGCCGCGACACCGGTGGCGAGCCCCCACCAGAACCATCGGCTGAACCGCGCTCCGGAGAGCACTCCGACCCCGATCGTCAGGACGACCGCGAAACCGACCAGCCCGATGTAGGGATTGGGAAAGCCGAACGCCGCCGCCTGGTCGGACTGCATGACCGTGCCGCAGTTGATGGCCGCGTTGACGTTGCACGACGGGGCGTAGAACGGGTTGGTCAGCAATCGGTATTTCTCGATCGAGAGGATCCCCGCGGCGGTCAGGCCGACCGCGCCGCAGACCGTGAGGATCCAGCCGAGTGCCCGGTGGGAGATCTGGGAGGCCTGCGAAAGCGCGGTCACGCCACCGCGTCCCCGACGGTCCGCTGCAGATCCTGCACGCTCTTGGGTTCGAACGGCTTGCCGTTGAAGAAGAAGCTCGGCGTCCCCTTGAGCTTCAGGGCCGCCGCGTCCTTGAGGTCGGCGTCGACCCGCTGCTTGACCGCGTCGGACGTGTAGTCCGCCTCCCACCTGGTCATGTCGAGACCGAGCTGCCGGGCATACCCGCGGAAGGTGTCGTCGGTGGGCACCTGGCGCTCGGCCCAGTCCTTCTGGCCGGTGTACATGAGGCGGTACATCGGCTCGAGCCGGCCCTGCCGGGCGGCGGCCTCCACGGCATACGCGGCACGCTTGGAGTTGAAGTGACCGTCGAGCGGGAAGTAGCGGATCGCGTAGGTGAGCTTGCCCTTGTACTGCTCGCGCAACTGCTCCATCACCGGGAACACCGCGCCGCACGCCTCGCACTCGAAGTCGAGGAATTCCACCAGCACTGCCTTGGACGACCCCCGGTCGAGGAAGTGCGAGGTGGGCCGCAGCCACGGGCCGTAGGAGATCCCGGCAGGAGGAGCGACGCTCGTGGACGGCGCGGGCGACGTGGCGGCGACCGACCCACCCGTGCCGCGCACGGCGTCCGCCCCGCCGGCGTCACCAGAACTGCTGGCGCCGCCGCCGCAGGCGGCGAGCAGCGGGACCAGCGTGACCGCGAGCACGGCCCGGCGGGACCGGAGACGGGAACGACGAGCTGATGAGGGCACGGGGGTCTGCTTCCGGTCGACGGGGTGGGTGCATCAGCCAAGGAAGACCGGTTGTGTGCTTGCTGAGAGCACTCCTGGTGCCGGCTGAGAGTCCGGTGACCTCGCCCTGCGACGTCTCGCCATGTGGACTGCATGCAGGTGAGCGATGACCACCTGCGAGCGGCCGCCCGCGCACTGCCCGCGACGTCACGCGAGCGCCCTCCGCCGGCCGGCCGGACCGCTCGCGCCACCGCTCGCCCGGCCCGATCCGGATGAGTTACCTCACAGTAGGACAGCGGACCGCCACGGCGCATCAGCCATTTGTCCAGCGCGGGGCAACTTCGAAACACGTTGCGCCACAACGAATTTCGCGAATCGTCGAAAATCTTGGCCTAGTTCATTGTTCAATTAGTCAGGCGTCCGAGTCACCCAAGTGGGTTAGGCGGACTAGTTACGCATGGGTAATGTCGGCGATCGCCACGCCGCGGGTCGCACCCCGAGATCCGATGCTTGGCGGTTGACCAGAAAAGTCGATCTGGCCAGGTGACAAGGCCCCCTCGGGCCTGGCATAGTCGCGGCCACCAGATCAGTTGTCACTGGTTTGCCCAAACCGTTACCCAGTTGCTGCATTCGGGAGGCGCACGCCCCGCCATCAGGCGGTCGCTGCGAGCAGCCGACAGACCGGAAGGACCGTCATGTCCAGCGCAACGGTGCGCTACCCGTCCACCGACGCCGTCCCGAGCGATGCACGCGACACGCGCGATGCTGCCTCGGCCTACGCCACCGCGGCCGAGAGCCTGCGAGTCTCGGCACTGGCCCTCGCCGACGCCGCCGACGATGCCGACGACCAGCTGCTGCACCATCCGGCAGCCGTCGTGCGCTCCCGGGCGACGGCCCTGAAGCACCTCCCCGCGCCGACCACCGCACGCGCCGCCGACCGGCTGGCGCTCGACGACCTGGTCACCTGCACGCAGGACGCCGCGCGCTTCGCCGGCATTGCCGACCTGCACCTGCACGCCGAGCCGACCCGGATGCCGGTCAACGACGCCCCGGCCGTCACCGAGGCCCTCCGCCTGCTGCTCGCCGAACTCGCCTCCTGGGGCACCCCCGAGGTCACCGTCGCCGCGTGCGACGGCGCATCCGAGGACGCGCCCGCCGAGGCTGCGGGGGCGACGAACGGGCCGTCGGGTCGCTCACCCGAGGCGTCGGTGCGGGTGCGCGTGCCGCACGCCAGGCCGCGCTGGTCGGAGGTCTCCCGCGTGATGTCGGCCTTCACCGAGCGTCTCCACGGCGCCGGCGCATCCGGCGCCCACGTCAGCGTGCACGGGGGCGCGCTGGTCGCGCGGTCCGCCGCGCTCGACATCCGCACCGACGGGGCCGGGACGCTCGCCGTCGCCCACTGGCCGATCGATCACGGCTGATGGCCTCGATCCACACCGACCTGGTGCACGCGGCCATCGGCGCCGGCATCTTCGTGGTCGGCTTCGGCCTGGCGCGCTGGCGATTCCGAGGAGAGCGGCGACCGTGAGCAAGCACCAGGCAACAGAACGTTCGTTCCGTTCGGCGCTCCGTGAGCGCTGGACCCCCGCCCTCACCGACCTCTATGCCGTGAGCGTCGCCGGCGCCGCAGCCGGCCTCGTGGCCGGCGTGCAGACGACCTGGTCGGCCCGCCTCATGCTCGGCGGCGTCGCCGTCGCGGTGGCCCTGCTCGCGCTGTTCGGCGAATCCTTCACCGGGCTCGGCGTGGGGATCGCCGGCGCGCTCGTCGCCGCCATCGTGCTGCAGTCGGCAGGCCTGTGGACCAGCGAGCGCTTCGGCTGGAGCCTCGCCCTCTGTGCGGTCATGCCGTTGCTCGGCTGGCTGAGCGGCGTCGCGGCGTCGACGGCCCGGGCGTCGGCTCGCCTCGCGGCGCGGCCGCGGGCCGGCACGGTCGCCCCGGCATACGGCTCGCTCGGGCTGCTCACCACCGACGCCTTCGAGCAGCGGGTGACCGAGGAGGTCGCCCGCGCGGAGCGCTTCGGCCGTCCCCTGACGCTCGTGGTCATCGAGTCGCGCAGCGTCCTGGACGAGCCGGCGGCCTACCAGCGTGCGCGGCGCAGCCTCGCCCGCATCATGGAGGCCACCACCCGCGACACCGATGTGCCGGCCGACCTCGGCGACGGCAGGTTCGCCCTGCTGCTGCCCGAGACCGGCGAGAGCGGAGCCTGGGACCAGCTCGCCCCGATCCTGCGGGTCACCGGCCAGCACACCGTGGAGTTGGGCGACGGCGGCCGTGCACCCGTCACGTCGGTGCTGCAGGTCGGCATCGGGGTGGCCGCGATCGGCGCCGAGCGTGGTACCCCGCCGGAGGCACTGTCCCTGCGGGCCCGGCGCGAGGCATCGGCCTCGCTCGACGATCTCGCGAGCTGGGTCGCATGATCCGTCAGCTCGCGGGTCTGGCGATCCTCGTGCTGGCGTGCACCGGCCTCTTCGGCTATTGGTGGCTCAGCCTGCGCGCGCACAACCGCCGGATCGACAATCTCTCAGTCCGCTTGCACGTCAACGGGATTCGTGGCAAGTCCACGGTCACCCGACTGCTCGCCGGGGTCCTGCGCGAAGGCGGCTACGTGACCGTCGCCAAGACGACCGGCAGTGCCGCCCGGGTGATCGCGCCGTCCGGCGCGGAGACCCCGATCAAGCGGCGCGGTGCACCGACGATCAACGAGCAGGTCGACATCGTCGCCGAGCACGTGACGCCCGAGGTCGAGGCCCTCGTCATCGAATGTATGGCGGTGCGACCGCTCTACCAGGAGTACTCCCAGGAGCGCATGGTCCGCAGTCACATCACGGTGATCACCAACGTGCGTGAGGACCACCAGGAGGAGATGGGCGAGACCCTCGAGGAGATCGCCGACTCGATGTCGGCCACCATCCCCCGCGACGGGATCCTGGTGACCGCCGAGGACCGCCCGCACCTGCGGGCCCGCCTGGAGCGCAACGCCGCCGAGCGCGGGAGCACCCTGATCTACGCCGATCCGCGCGGTGTCGCCGACGAGGACATGCGGGGCTTCGACTACCTGCAGTTCAAGGAGAACGTCGCGATCGGTCTGGTCATCGCCCGGCAGCTCGGCATCAGCCGCGAGGCCGCGCTGCAGGGGATGTGGCGTTCGGTGCCCGACGTCGGCGTCGTCCGGCTGCGCAGCTACCCGGTGCGCGGCGCGCAGGTGATGTGGGTGCCGATGTTCGCAGCGAACGACCGCGAGAGCGTCATCCTCACCTTCGACACCTTGCGCGCGCAGTTCCCGCCGGACGCCCCTGTCATCGGCATCCTCAACAACCGCAGCGACCGCGGGCGCCGGGCCGAGCTCTTTGCCGACATGGTGCCGCAGGATCTGGCCCACCACCTGGACCACGTGATCACCTTCGGTGCCTACGAGGAGACGGTGATCCCGCGGATCACCGAGCAGGGCTACCCCGCCGACCGGGTCCACGCGATGGGCGACAGCGTGCAGCCCTCGCTGGACCAGATCCTCGACCTGGTCGGGTCCCTCGCGGGCCCCGGTGGCGCGGTGCTCGTCGGCATGATCAACATCCACACCGCGCAGGCCGAGCTGCTGATCGAGCACTTCGCCGAACTCGCCGGCGACGAGCACGTCGACGAACTCGCCGAGTCACGACTGGTCTCCCGCGCACCCGCGGGGGTGCGCCGGATGCACCGCGCGGCGGCACGACGGGCGGTGCTCACCGATGGCTGAGTATGCCGTCTCCCCCGAGATCGCACGGGTCGTGCTGGTGGCGGGAGTCATCCTCAGCATGCTCTTCTACGAGCGTGCCCAGCTGACGACCGGCGGGGCGATCGTCCCGGCATACTTCGCGCTCTCGGCCAACCGGCCGGTCGCGATCGCGGTGACAATCTTCGTCGGCTACCTGACCTATCTCATCGTCCATTACGTCGTGGGCCGACGGAAAATCCTTTACGGGAGAAAGAAATTCGAGGTCGAGGTGCTGGTCGGCCTCGGCTTGATCCTGGTGACCACGGCCCTCGCGCGTGCCTTCGGGCACCTCGACCCGTGGCTCGCCGGACTGGCCGGCATCGGCTTCCTGATCCCCGGCATCCTGGCGCACGACATGGGCCGGCAGAAGCCGGGCCGGACCATCTTCGCGGTGGCGGTGACCGCGGCCGCGCTGGTGGTCGTCACCCAGCTGCTGACCCGATTGCTCGATGTCGTGCCCGGGCAGACCGAGCCGGAGCCGGTGCTGGCGTCGGTGCTCGGCTACCCGCGCGAGGTGCTCATCATCGCGGTCGGGCTGAGCGTGGTCATCGGCACGTTCGTCTTCTCCCGCCTCGGCATCCGGTCGGGTGGCTTCATCAGCGGCGCCTACCTGGCGCTGGTGAGCCCGCGGTGGCCGGACATGTTCTTCACCGCGACGGTCGCGATCGCCACCTGGTTCGTGGTGACCCGCCTGCTGATGCCCCGGCTGCTGCTCTTCGGCCGTCGCAAGCTGTCGACGATGATCCTCGTCGGCGCGCTCATCGGCTGGTCCCTGGAGATCGTGCTGTCTGTGCTCACCCATCAGCAATATCAACCGTGGCGCGGGCTGACCGTCGCGACGCTGATGGTGCCGGCGCTGATCGCCAACGACGCCCAGCGCCAGGGATGGGAGCGCACCGTGTGGGGCACTGGCCTCACCGCGGTCGGGGTGCTGGCCGCCACCAACGCCGTGGCCGCGGCGGCGCTGGCCGGAGGTCTGCTGTGAGCCGCCGACTCGTCGCCCGGGTCGTGCCCGCGGCCCTCGCCATCGGCCTCGCCGGCACCGGCGCGGCCCTCATGCAGTCCCGCCCGAGCGCCGGTGCGGTGCCGGACACCGACCAGGTGCAGGGTGTGGTCCGTGACGAGACCGGTCGGCCGGTCGCCGGCGCCACGCTGCGGGTCGGGGACGACACCGCACGCTCGGGCGCCGACGGCCGCTACGCGATCCCGGCGGAGCGACCCGCTCTCCTCAACGCGGTCGCCCCGGGCCACCTGCCCCGCACCCAGGCCGTCCAGCCCGGCACCGCCGCAGACGTGCTGCTCACCACCGGATCCGACCGGACGCTGTCGGTGCGTTTCGGCGGCGACGTGATGTTCGGCCGCCGCTACTACGAGCCGAAGGACGGCCGGCCGCCGGCACTCACCGCCTCGTCCGGCGTCGCCGACCACGCGAAACTGCTGAGCGCCATACGGCCGTTGCTGGAGGACGGCGACCTCACGTCGGTCAACCTCGAGACGCCGCTCGGCCCCAATCCCTACTACGACCCGAAGAAGCCGCGTCCCGCGCGCTTCCACCAGAGCAAGGACCTGGCGTTCGCGAGCAGCCCGAAGGCGGCCGAGGCGCTGCGGCAGTCCGGTGTCGACGTCGTCGGGCTGGGCAACAACCACGTCCTGGACCTGCTCGGCCCCGGCATCGGGTCGACGCTCAAGGCGCTCGACGCGGCACAGCTGCCGCACTTCGGCGCCGGCATGAACGACGCCCAGGCGTGGGCTCCGGCCTTCGTCGCGCGCAAGGGGCGCACCGTCGCGTTCCTCGGGTGCACGACGATCACCGGCAACGACCAGTCGCCGCCGTATGTCGCAGGCCCCGACCGGCCCGGCGCCGCTGCGTGCAGCGTGCCGAAACTGCAGGCGGCGGTCCGCGCGGCGCGCACCCGCGCGCAGGAGGTCGTCGTGCAACTGCACGGCGGTGTCGAATATCAGCGGGCCCAAACTCCAGACGTACGAGCGTTGTTCGCGGCCGCGACGGATGCGGGTGCGTCGGCGGTTATCGGCAGCCACCCGCACGTCGTCGGCGGCGTCCAGCAGCGCGGCAACGCGGTGGTGGCGGAGACGACCGGCAACCTGCTGTTCGACCAGGACCTGTGGAGCACCTTCCCGTCATACCTGCTGCGGACCGACCTGCGGGACGGTCGCGCCGTGGCGACGACGACCGACCCCTTCACGATCAGCGGCTACCGGCCGCAGCCGGCCGTCGGGGCGCCCGCCGACGCTGCCGACCGGATCGCCGCCGGCAGTGTGCCCGGCGCGGCACGCCTGGCTGGGCCCGGGACGACGATCGGGCAACCGGAGCAGGCGGCGGGCCGCGGCGTCGCCCTGCCGCCGGGCCAGGTGCGGCGGGTGGCGCCCGGCTGGCGGCTCGCCAAGGGCGCCCGCGCCGGTCAGGACCTGCTCTACGGCACCGGGGACTTCGAGCGCGCGACGGTCGGCGACGATGACGAAAACCTTTGGGAGCTGGGCAAGTTCGCCAAGCTCCGCACCGCCGCCGCGTGCAACTCGACCCGTGGTCTGATGCTCCTGCGGGGGCCGGTGAGCAGCGAGGACGTCTACGCGACGCCCGCCCACCGGGTGCAGGTGACGGCCGGCCAGCGGCTGTCGCTGCTGCTCAACCTGCGGCAGGCGACCAAGGGTGCGACGGCCGAAATCGCTTGGTATGCAGGCGCACAAGGCGCCAGCAAGCAGACACAGACGATCTCGCTGCCGTCGGTCAACAACGGCGCAAACAGCTGCCGCCAGGTGCGGCTGGACGTCGTCGTGCCACCGGGCATCACCTTCGCCCAGCCCTACCTGCGGCTCGCGCCGCCGACCGACAACGTCTCCGCCCACCGTCTGGAAGCGGACGACGTGCGACTGGTCGCCTGGGCGGGATCCGGCGCCGCCGGCCGGCTCTACGACACCGTGGAGGCGAGCGGGTCCGCTCCCGCGCAGTTCACCCACGACGGCGCCGTCGGCGACGAGAGCCCGGTGGTGGAGTGAGGGGTTACTAGCCCTGGCCCACGACGAGCACCACTGATCCCGTAAGCAACTGTGCGTCTGACGTCACCGCCGCTTACGAGACGGGGCTGGGGAGCGGGTAGGGTCTACGCGGTCGATCCGTCTCCGCGCGGAGTCGGCGCCACAACAAACGCGTCGACGACAGCAGGGACTCGCGAAGCGCAGCGAGCGAGGCCCTACGCGCGGAGTCGACGCCACACAACAAACGCGTCGACGACAGCAGGGGCTCGCGAAGCGCAGCGAGCGAGGCCCTACGCGCGGAGTCGACGCCACATAGCAAGGGGCGGTAGCTCAGCCGGTTAGAGCAGCGGACTCATAATCCGTCGGTCCTGGGTTCAAGCCCCAGCCGCCCTACCACGTTGGTGCAGGGATGAAGAGCGTCATCCCCGCCGATCTCGTAAGCAACCGTGCGCCCGACATCACCGCCGCTTACGAGACCCAGCAGCACCACCGCCGATCCCGTAAGCAACCGTGCGCCCGACGTCACCCCCGCTTACGAGACGAGCAGCACCGCCGATCCCGTAAGCAACCGTGCGCCTGACGTCACCCCCGCTTACGAGACCAGCAGCGCGACCGATCTCGTAAGCAACCGTGCGCCCGACGTCACGCGTGCTTACGAGATGAGCGGGGCGCGCGGCCGACACTGCGCGGGCGGCGCGAAGCCAGGCAACGGTCCGGCAACAAAGCGCGTGGTTACAACGGAAAGCTCAAAAATCGCTGTGGCCCACCAGTAATGTTCCATGGCATGACCGATGCACCACGCGTGTCGGAGACCGAGGCGTCGACGACGCAGGCGTCTACCGGCGAACCCCTCGTCGTACTCTCCGACGTCAACAAGCATTTCGGTGACCTGCACGTGCTGCGGGACATCAACCTCAGCGTCGCGCGCGGTGAGGTCGTGGTCGTGCTCGGTCCGTCCGGCTCGGGCAAGTCCACCCTGTGCCGCACGATCAACCGGCTGGAGACCTTCGAGTCCGGCTCGATCACCATCGACGGGCAGCCGCTGCCCGAGGAGGGCCCCGCGCTCGCCCGGCTGCGCTCGGACGTCGGCATGGTGTTCCAGTCGTTCAACCTCTTCGCGCACAAGACGATCCTGCAGAACGTCACGCTCGGGCCGATGAAGGTCCGCAAGACGAACAAGGCCGAGGCCGAGGCCCGCGCGATGGAGTTGCTGAAGCGGGTCGGGGTGGAGCAGCAGGCGCAGAAGTACCCCGCTCAGCTCTCCGGCGGTCAGCAGCAGCGCGTGGCCATCGCGCGCTCTCTGGCGATGAACCCCAAGGTGATGCTCTTCGACGAGCCGACCTCCGCGCTCGACCCCGAGATGATCAACGAGGTGCTCGATGTCATGGCGGGCCTCGCCAAGGAGGGTATGACGATGATCGTCGTCACCCACGAGATGGGCTTCGCCCGACGGGCCGCCGACCGGGTCGTCTTCATGGCCGACGGACAGATCCTGGAGCAGAAGAAGCCGGAGGACTTCTTCACCAACCCCGAGTCCGACCGCGCCAAGGACTTCCTCTCCAAGATTCTTACCCACTAATCCTCACGCCCTGACCAGCACGCACTGAAAACTCAATCACCGCACCGCGATTCGTCGCACGAAGCACTGGAGGAAACATGAAGTTCCGCGCGATCACCGCCGCGACCGCCGCCGCCGCGCTCGGCCTCGGGCTCTCCGCATGCGGCGGCAGCTCCGGGGGCTCCGGTGGCTCGTCCGACGCCGTCTGCAAGCTGCCGAGCTCGGGCAGCTCGGTCAAGATCGGCATCAAGTACGACCAGCCCGGCATGGGTCTGAAGGACGGCAGCAACTACAAGGGCTTCGACGTCGACATCGCCCGCTGCGTCGCCGCGCAGCTCGGCTACAGCAAGGTCGACTTCGTCGAGTCGCCGTCCCCGCAGCGCGAGAAGATGCTCGAGGCCGGCACGGTCAAGATGATCCTCGCGACCTACTCGATCACCCCGAAGCGACTGAAGGTGGTCAGCTTCGCCGGGCCGTATTTCGTTGCGGGACAGTCGGTCCTGGTCCAGAGCAACTCCGACATCAAGGACGTCGCCGGCCTGGCCGGCAAGAAGGTCTGCTCGGTCACCGGTTCGACCTCGGTGGACAACCTGAAGGAGAAGCAGCCCAACCTGGTGCCGCAGAAGTACGACACCTACTCCGCCTGCGCCGAGGCCCTCTCGACCGGCGCCATCGACGCGATGACCACCGACGACACGATCCTCGCCGGTTACGCCAACCAGCAGCAGTACAAGGGCAAGTTCAAGCTGGTCGGCGGCACGTTCAGCGAGGAGAACTACGGCGTCGGCATGAAGAAGGGCGACGCCGACTGCCAGAAGGTCGCCGACGCGATCAAGAAGATCGTCGACGACGGCTCCTGGAAGAAGGCCCTCGAGAACAACCTGGGCAAGGACTACAAGTACAACGACAAGCTGAACCCGCCGAAGTCGCCGAGCTGCCAGGCCTGACCCTGTCGTGTCTTCACTGTTCTCCGACTACGACATCTGGTCGGCGCTGTGGACGACGATCAAGCTGACCATCTTCAGCGCGATCGGCGCGCTGATCCTCGGCACGATCGTGGCGATCTTCCGGCTCTCGCCGGTCGCCATCCTGCGGTTCTTCGGCACGTCATACGTCAACATCTTCCGCAACACCCCGTTGACGCTGATCATCCTGTCGTGCAGCTTCGTGCTCTACATCCAGCTGGGCATCGCCCTGGCCGACTCCAACGCGCAGGACTTCGCCGCGGTCAACGCCTTCCGGCTCGCCGTCGTCGGCCTGATCGTCTACCACGCGACCTACGTGTGTGAGGCGATCCGGTCCGGCGTCAACACGATCCCGCTCGGCCAGGCCGAGGCGGCCCGCTCGATCGGGCTCACCTTCGGGCAGAGCATGCGCGAGGTGATCCTGCCGCAGGCATTCCGCGGCGCGGTCGTCCCGCTCGGCAACACCCTGATCGCGCTCACCAAGAACACCACCGTCGCGGTGACGATCGGTGTCGCCGAGCTGTCGGCGGTCCTGAAGACCGTGACCGAGCGCGACCCGGGATCGCTCAACCTGGCGTTCCTCGTGGTCGGTGCGTTCTTCGTGATCCTCACCCTGCCGATGGGCCTGGCCGTCGGCTGGATCGGCCAGAAAGTCGCGGTGAAACGATGAGCGCCTCGGTGCTGTTCGACGCCCCGGGCCCGAAGGCCCGGCGGCGCAACCTGATCCTCGGCGTCGTCGGCTGCCTCGTCGTCGCCGCGGTCATCGGGCTGGCCGTCTGGAAGCTCGCCGAGAAGGGCCAGTTCGACGCCTACAAGTGGAAGCCGTTCACCACCGCATCGCTCTGGCAGAACTACATCCTGCCGGGCCTGCGCGGCACCCTGGTCGCGGCCGGGCTCGCCGTGGTGATCAGCGCCGTCTTCGGCGGCATCCTCGCGATCCTGCGCCTGATCGAGGTGCCGGCCCGCCCGTCGATGGGCAGCTACCTGCTGCGCGGGCTGAAGTGGCTGGTCGGGGCCTGGGTCGAGGTGACCCGCGCCATACCGGTGCTGCTGATGATGCTGTTCATCTTCGGTGTGCTCTCGGCCAACGGCATGGGCAGCGGCAACGGCCCGCTGATCGCGACCGTCGGCGGCCTGGTCTTCTACAACTCCGCGGTGATCTGCGAGGTCATCCGCGCGGGTGTCGGCCAGCTGCCGAACGGTCAGCGCGAGGCCGGCCTCGCGGTGGGCCTCAGCGCCGGCCAGACCGTGCGCCTGATCCTGCTGCCGCAGGCCGTCACCGCCATGCTGCCCTCGCTGATCAGCCAGCTGATCGTGGTCGTCAAGGACACCGCGCTCGGTTACAACGTGCTGTATGGCGAACTGCTCTACACCAGCAAGCCGGCGACCGCCAACAACGGCAACATCTTCGCCATGCTCGTGGTGATCGCGGCCATCTACATCGCGATCAACTACACGATCGGCAAGTTCGCCGAGTGGGTGGAGCACCGTCTGCAGCAGCGCGGCCGCACCGCCGGTGGCCCGGCCGAACCGGACAGCGACATCGCCGGTCCGGGCACGGTGGCGCCGGTCGCCGGAGGACCGGCTCAATAGCCGATCCGCGACATACGAAACCCCCTGAGCACCGTCACAGCTCAGGGGGTTTCGTATGTCGCACGGCGTCCACTCGAAGGGTCCACTGCACGCGTCCACTCCGAGTACGACGAAGGCCCTTTGACCTCCGGCAAACCTGCCTGGTCAAAGGGCCCTTCTCGGCTCCCCCACTTGGACTCGAACCAAGAACCCTCCGGTTAACAGCCGAATGCTCTGCCAATTGAGCTACAGGGGATCGCACCGCTTGAGCGCATCGGAAACTTTAGCAAACCAGGTGCCCGCACGCCGAATCGGCTGCCGCCGTTAGAGACCCACCTGCTCCTGCAGGTATGCCGAGACGCGCGACACGGCGGCCGCGACCTCGGGATCGTCGCCGCGCACCCCGCGACCGAGCACCGTCTGGGTGAGCAGCCCACCGGTCTGCAGGTCGCGCCGGATCACCACCCGGCCCCGGCGGCGGCCGGTCAGCGGCAAGGGTTCGGAGAGCACCACGGTCGACTGCACGCGCTCGTGCACGGTCTCGGGAAGGCGGGTGTCCTGCGGCGCGAAGGTCCACTGGCCGGGGCGCGACCCGTCTACCCAGGTGACGGTGAGCGTCCAGGTCTGCGGCTCCCACTGGCCGGCGTCGACCAGGTGCCACGGCTTGCGCAGCGCGACCGACCGGTCGGTGACCACGGCGAGGTGGAGGGTCGTGGCGACGACGTGGGCGCCGGTGTTGGCGTCGACGGCTGCGGCCAGCACCTTCTCGCCGCGCGGAAGCTCGAGGCGGGCGAGCACGTCGTCGGGGACCTGGGGACGGGAGCGGAAGAGAGGCATCAGACCGCCATTGTCGCGCGGCCGCAGAGCGCCATGTGATCGAAGGTCACCGTGCCGTCCGCGTCGCACACGCGCACCGCGAGCTCCCGCACCCGGGCGAGGATCCGCTCGCGGTCGTCGCTGACCGCGACCGCCGACCACGACGACACGTGCAGCACGAAGTCGTCGACGCTCTGCCGGACGTGGTGCGGGAACTGCGCGAACTCGAAACCGTCGAACGCCTCGACCTCCAACTCGAAGGGGTAGTCCCCCGCGATCACCTGACGCGCGGCGTCGGCGAGGTCGGGGTCACCGATGATCTCGGCGAGTTCGTCGCGCCAGCGCTCGTCGCCGAGCCACGCCATCCAGGCCAGGCCGAAGGTGCCGCCCGGCCGCAGCACCCGCGCGATCTCGGCGGCGGCCTGGGTCGCGTCGACCCAGTGCCACGCCTGCAGACACACCGCCGCGTCGACGTGGTCGTCGGTGAGGGGCAGCGCCTCGGCGCGGCCCTCCCGGATCGACAGTCGCGCCTGCGCGGGCACCGGCTGGGCGTCGCGCCAGGTCTGCAGCACCTGCAGCATGTCCAGCGACGGGTCGACCGCCACCACCTCGTGACCGTCGGCGAGCAGCGTCCGGCTGCCCTTGCCGGTGCCGCAGCCCACGTCGAGCACCCGGCCGGGCACGGCGCGGTCGTCGGTGAGCCACTGCATCACCGGGGCGGGCCAGTCGGGCCGGACCTCGTCATACGTCTGCGCGTTGGAGCCGAACGAGCGCCGGCGGGCATCGAAGAACTCCGGCGGGTCGACGCTGTCCAGTGCCATGATCACTCCCCGATGGTGGTCAGTGCGGCGATTGTCTCACTCCAGACCGGCGAGCAGGTCGGCCAACGCGCGCTGCTGGGTGGTGAGTTCGCCGGAGATCGCACGGGTCTGCTCCGCGTCGTCGCTGCGGCGCAGCGCGCTCATCGTCTCGGCGATCTGCCGGCGCAGCGCCACTTCGCGCACCCGCACGACGAGCGACCGCACGTAGTGCCAGTCGGGGCGTCCCTGCCCGTCCAGCTTGGTCGGCAGCGGCTCGACCGCGAGCTGGGCGACGAGCGGGCGCACCACCTCCGGCAGCTGGTCGGTCACCGCGGACAGCCACGCCGCCTGTGACTTGGCCGGGTCGGGACCGACGGCGACGATGCCCTCGAAGACCGCCCGGTGCGCCGGCGCGGTGAAGTCGCTCGGCTTGACCAGCGCGAGCTGCTGCGGCGGCACCGAGGTCGGGAACTGCACGAGGCACTGCAGCAGCATGTGCTCGCCGCGCACGATCGGGTCGCGCAGGTCCGGCAGCATCGCCTCGTATGACGTGGCGCCCGCGCCCGCCTGCTCCCCCGCGCCGTCCGGCTCGCCCCCGCGGCGCGGCCCGGCCTCCTCGCGCGCCTTGCGGGCGCTCGCGATGCCGCCGCGCGGCGCGCGCCGGACCGCTTCGGCGAACTCGTCGATGCCGATGCCGATGCGGAGCGACACCTCGCGGGTCTGCGCGTTGCGGGTGTTCGCGTCGCGGATGTCGGCGACGATCGGCGCCAGCGCCTTGATCGCCGCGACGCGGCCGGTGACGGCGTCGAGGTCGAACCGGGCGAGGGTGGTGTCGACCACGAACTCGAACATCGGGGTCGCCTGCTCGACCAGGCCGCGCACCGCCTCCGCGCCGCCGGAGATGCGCAACTCGCACGGGTCCTGCCCGTCCGCGGCCACCGCGACATAGGACTGCGCGGCCCAGCGCTGGTCCTCGTCATACGCCTTGAGCGCGGCCTTCTGCCCGGCTGCGTCGCCGTCGAAGGTGAAGATCACCCGGGCCTGTTCGCCGGCCGTCTCGTCGCGCAGCAACCGCCGCAACAGCTTGATGTGCTCGACGCCGAAGGCCGTGCCGCAGGTGGCGACGGCCTGGGTGACGCCGGACAGGTGGGCGGCCATCACGTCGGTGTAGCCCTCGACCACGACGGCCCGCCGGTCGTCGGCGATCGCCTTCTTGGCCAGGTCGAGCCCGTAGAGCACCTTCTGCTTCTTGTAGATCGGGGTCTCGCCGGTGTTGAGATATTTGGCCGGGCGCGGGTCGCCGTCGAAGATGCGGCGCGCGCCGAAGCCGACCGTGTCGCCGGTGATGTCGCGGATCGGCCACAGCAGCCGGCCCTGGAAGACGTCGTAGCCGCCGCGGTTGATCAGCCCGGCGGTCAGCAGCTCATCGCGCTGAAAACCCTTGCTGCGCAGGTGATTTGCCAGGGCGTGCCCGTCGGTCGGGGCGTAGCCGAGACCGAACTGCTCGGCGACCTTGCCGTCGAACTCGCGGCCGCGCAGGTAGTCGCGTGCCGCGCGCGCCTCGGGCATCGCCGGCAGCAGCGAGCGGTAGAACTCCTCGGCGACCCGGTGCGCCTCGATCAGCCGGGTGCGCCGGCCGATGGTCGCCTCGCGCGGCCGCTCGCCGTCCTCGTAGTGCAGCTCGACACCGGCCTTGCCGGCGAGCCGTTCGACGGACTCGGCGAAGGTGAGGTGGTCGACCTCCATGACGAACGAGATGACGTCGCCACCCTTGCCACAGCCGAAGCAATGGTAGAAGCCCTGGGTCGGGTTGACCGAGAAGGACGGCGTCTTCTCATCGTGGAAGGGGCAGAGGCCGACCAGGTTGTTGCCGGAGCGCCGCAGCGTGACGTGCTCGCGCACGACATCCTCGATCGAACTGCGTTCCTTGACGAGTTCGACGTCGTCGGACTTGATGCGACCCGCCATAGGTCCCTGATTCTAGGTGGCCGCCGCGTCAGCCGCCCGCGGGCGCCACCCCGGCTGTGAGTTCGGCGACGACGTCGGCGGCCGGACCGGTGCGGGCGCGGCGCCAGCCGGTGCCGGCCCAGAGGTTGATCAGCTGGTGATCCGACTGCTTCGTCGCCGCGGCCCGCAGCGGTTTGGTGAGCTGGTCGACGATCGGGAAGACCGCGGGCGCGACCGTGTCGAACCGGTCGACGAAGTCGTTGCGGAGGCCGCGCGCCGGGCGGCCGCTGAACGCACGCGTCACCACGAGTTCGTCGAGCGCGTCGTCGGTCAGGCCGGCCCGGTATGCCGCACTCGTGCCGGCCTCGTCGGTGAGCAGGAACGCCGTGCCGCACTGCACGGCGACCGCGCCGAGCTCGAGCGCGAGCCGGACGTCGGTGGCGGTCATGATGCCGCCCGCGACCACCAAGGGCACGCCGGTCACGCTGCGCACCTCCCCGAGCAGCTGCTGCCAGCCGCGGTCGTTGGGGATCGTCTGCACGCCGTGGGTGCCCCGGTGCCCGCCGGCCTGGGCGCCCTGCACACAGAGCAGGTCGGCGTGGCCGCGCACGGCGGCCAGTGCCTCGTCCGCGTCGGTGACGGTGGCCATCACCTGCGTGCCGACGGCGTGCAGCCGCTCCACCACCTCGACCGGCGGAAGCCCGAAGACGAAGGACACCAACGGGATTCGCTGCTCCTCGAGCAGGTCGATCTTGGCGTCGAAGCTGTCGGTGTCGTCCCACCGGGGAGCGGGCACGGCCGCGTCGAGGGAGCGCGCTACGGGCGCGAGCTGCTCGGCATACCGGGCGATCGCGAAGGCGTCGCGCGCCTCGTCCTGCGGTGACGGGACGAACACGTTGACCCCGAACCCGTGGTCGGTCAGCGACCGGGCCCGCTCGATCGCTGCGGCGAGGGTGTCGACGGGCTGGTAGCCGGCCGGGAGCATGCCGAAGCCGCCGGCGTTGCTGATCGCGGCCGCCAGCTCGGGGGTGCCGGGGCCGGCCATCGGTGCCCCGAGCAACGGCAGCGTGCTGCGGGACCAGGTGTGCGCCATCAGATCCACTCCCCCGCCAGTGCGCGAGCACGGTGGTCGGTGAGCGACGCAACCTGATCGACCACCACGCGCAGCCGGGCGGCGTCGTCGGGAGCCTTGGCGTGATCCTCGGCCAGCATGGGATCCAGTCTGTCGGGTCGGTCGTGGTAGGCCGCCACGAGGGTGTGGATGATCTGACGCTGCTCCTCCAGCAGCATCCGCCGCGCGTCGGTGAGCATCACGTAGCGCGCCGCGACCGCCTTGAGCATCACGCACTCGGCCAGGATCTCCGGCGGTATGACGACGTCGGCGGCGTAACGGGTGAGCGGCCGGTCGCCGAACTTCGCCCGGGTGGCGGCCTCCGCGGTGCCGACGAGCCTGCCGATCAGCCGGCTGGTCATGTCCTTGAGCGCCGCGACGCCCTGCCGTCCGGCGTGGTGCTGCCCGGGTATGACGCCGCTCTCGACCAGTCGCTCGAACGACGTTGCGAGCATTGCGGTTTCCAGTCCCGGCGCGTAGAGGCGGCGGGCGAGCCCGGCGAGCTCCTCGACCTCGGTCGGCGACCGCAGCGCCCGCAGGTCGATGAGTCCGGCGGTGATGCCGTCCTCGACGTCGTGCACGGAGTAGGCGACGTCGTCGGCCCAGTCCATCACCTGCGCCTCGACGCACCGGCGCTGATAGCGGTCGGTCGGTGCGGTCGAGCGCATCCAGTCGAAGATCTCCGCGTCGTCGGCATAGCAGCCGAATTTTGCTGGCTGCGAAGGATTTTCGCCGCGCCGCCATGGGTATTTGCTGACCGCGTCGAGCGACGCACGGGTGAGGTTGAGCCCGACCGACGAACCGTCCGGACGCGACCGTTTGGCCTCCAGGCGGGTGAGGATGCGCAACGTCTGCGCGTTGCCCTCGAAGCCGCCGATGTGCCCGCTCACCTCGTTGAGCGCGGACTCACCGTTGTGCCCGAACGGCGGGTGGCCGAGATCGTGCGCCAGGCACGCCATGTCGACGACGTCGGCGTTGCAGCCGAGACCTTCGCCGAACTCGCGACCGATCTGCGCGACCTCGAGCGAATGCGTCAGCCGGTTGCGGATGAAGTCGTCCGAATGCGGTTGCAACACCTGCGTTTTGGAGGCGAGCCGGCGCAGGCCCGCGGAGTGCAGCACCCGCGCGCGGTCGCGGGCGAAGTCGTCGCGATCCAGGCGCTTGTGAGCCGGGTCCTCGCGGACGAACCGCTGCCGGTCGTATGCCGAATAGCTCACGCCGGCAAGACTTTTCGTTGACCGCGGGGAGATCGTCGGGGACCGAGCGATCGCAGGGATCGCACCGGCGCCTCACGGTAGCCGCCGAGCGCGAGGCCGGCGTTGCGTTCGAAGATGTTGCGCGACGAGTAGTCCCCGGTGCGCAGCCAGGACCAGGCGAGAGCTGCGGCATACAACGGCAGGAAGGGCAGGCCACCGCAGACGAGGTATTGCCAGCTGTGCTGCTCCTCGTGCTCGAGCAGGGTGGGCCGATCCTGTTGCAACTGTTGCCAATCCCCGCTGGTGATCACGACGTTGCCGACGGTGAACGCGCCGGCCACGGGAAAGCCGAGCCGGTAGCCCGAGGCGAGCCGCAGACCGCGAGGGCCGGGGCCGACCCGGGCGCCGCCGACGCGAGCGACCGCGAGGCCGAGAGGCGTCGACCCGTTGAGCCAGTTGCCGATGCGCTTCAGCCGCTGACCGCGGGTGAGGACCTGACTCACGCTCCGGCGGCGCGCAACTGACCGAGCACCTCGGCCACGAAGCCGGGCAGCCACCCGCGCTCGCGCGCGGTCCAGGCCTCGGCGACCGGGTCGATCGGGTAGAGGATGCCGAGGTCGTCGGCCGACGCCAGCGCCAGGTCGGTGCCCTTCGGGTCGCTGACGATGCGCCATTGCAGCGACGAATTGCGTTGCAGGTGCTCGCCCATCGCCATACCGATCATCGTGAGCGTCGGTGTCGGGTCGACCCGCTCGGCCGCCGGGGTGAGCAGCACCTGGTCGACGTAGTCGTCGAACGCCGTGCTGATCGAGGCCGGGTCGTCGATGTCGATGCCGGCCGCGCGCGCGTCGCCGAGCCAACCGGTCAGCGCCCGCTGGGCGGCCCGGTCGAGCGGCCGGACGGTGACCTCACCGGCGGTGCTCATCGGGGCCCCCGCAAAGTATCGGAGCGACGAAGGAGCGGAGAACTTTGTGGGGTGATCATGCGGAAGCGGGGGTGCCGTAGCGGGCCTGCGAGCGGGCGCGCGCCTTGGCGGCCTCTTCCTCGCGGTTCTTGGGCGGCGCGGTGGTCACCAGCGAGTCGATGAAGTCCCGGCTGGCGGCGGTGATCGCCTCGACCGCGCGGTCGAAGGCCTCCTCGTTGGCCTGCGACGGTTTGGTGCTGCCGCCGATCTTTCGGACGTACTGGATCGCGGCGGCCCGGACCTCGTCGTCGGTCGCGGGCGGCGCGAAGTTGTTCAACGGGCGGATGTTGCGGCACATGCACCCCATTGAACCCGATCGGGACGCACAAGACGCCGAGAAACACGGGGTTCCTCGGCGTCTCGCTGTCCCAATATGGGTGGGCTCAGGCGAACTGCGCCTGCGCCTTCCGGGCGGCCTTGGCGGCGCGCTTCTGGGCGCGGCGGCTCAGGTCGCCGCCCTGCTCGCGGAGGGCGTCGGCGACGACCGGGCCGTGCTCCCGGGCCGCCTCGGCGAGGGTGGCACCGCGCTCCTTGGCGGCTTCGGCCAGCTCCGGGCCGCGCTCCTTGGCGACCTCGGACAGGTGGGCGCCCTGCTCCTTGGCCGCGTCGACGACCGAGCTGAGGGTGCTCTTGAACGAGCTGGCCGCGTTGCTGCCCTCGCTCGAGCTCGGCAGCGCCGACGACACCGCGCCCGCGGCCTGGTGGGCTGCCTGGCGGCCGCGCCAGGCGACGCTCGGCTTGCCTTCGGTGTCGACCGCCGCGATGAGCAGGCCGCCGAGGATGCTGAGGTTCTTGAAGAACTGCACGCGCTGCTGCGCCTTCTGTGCCGGGTCGTCGACCTCCCAGAACGCGTGGCCCGCGATGGTCGTCGGGACGATGCTGCCGGCCAGGGCGAGCGCGGAGGCGCGCGGGAACTTGCCGATCGCGAGCAGCGAGCCGGCCACGACCTGCACGCCGCCGTTGATGCGGGTGGCGAGCACGGCGTCGCTGGGCACGACGTTCTCGGCGCCGGGCACGGACGCGCGCAGCTTGGCCACGACGGGTTCGGTCAGGTGTGCGACGCGCTCCGGGTTGCGCACCGTGTTGTACCCGCCGGTGATGAAGATGGATGCGAGCATCGGGCGGGCGAGTCGACGGACGAGCACTGAAAGCCTCCGGTGGTGGTTCGTTGTCCGTTCGGGGACGGACCCTGTCAGCGACGAGCCTACTCATCCGCCGCGGGGCGGTGTCTCCCCCTTGAGGGTGGTTACGCGCCGTTTGCGTTGCACCGGCCCCGGGCGCCCACCACACTTTGTTGGTATGACGCGACCTACGCACCCCCTGATCAGCGCCGCCGCCCTCGCGGACGTGCTGCCCGCGGTCACGGTGCTCGACACCCGTTGGCAACTGGGCCAGCCGTCGCGGCGCCCGTCGTACGACGAGGGCCACGTGCCGGGGGCGGCCTGGGTGGAGTTCGAGGAGGTGCTGTCGGGTGAGCCCGGCGCGGGCGGCCGCCATCCGATGCCCGACGGCGACCGCTTCGAGTCGGCCATGCGGACCGCCGGCGTGCGTAACGACACGCCCGTCGTGGTGTATGACGACGGCAACTCCCTGGCCGCCAGCCGGTGCTGGTGGCTGCTGCAGTATTTCGGCAAGGAGGACGTGCAGGTGCTCGACGGCGGTTTCGCCGGTTGGGTGGCCGGCGGTCACCCCGTCACGACCGACCCGGCCGACCCCGTCGAGGGCGACTTCGTGGCCACCGACCCCGGCGCGGCGCTGCTCGACGCGGACGACGCCGCCGACATCGCCGACCGTGCACTGCTGCTCGACGCCCGGCCGGCCGACCGTTTCGCCGGCGTCAACGAGACCATCGACCCGGTCGCCGGCCACATCCCCGGTGCGGTCTCGGCACCCGCGCTGGCCAACGTCACCGAGACGGGACACTTCCTGTCCCCCGACGACCTGGCGATGCGCTTCACGGCGCTCGGGGTGAAGCCGGACACCGAGGTCGGCGTCTATTGCGGCTCCGGCGTGCAGGCGACCCACCTCGCGCTCGCGCTGCAGGCCTCCGGCATACATCCGCACACGAGCGTCTACATCGGCTCCTGGTCGCACTGGATCACCGACCCGGAGCGTCCGGTCGAGGTGTGAGTGCACGCGCGAACGGCGCGGCCGGGAGGACGTCCCGGCCGCGCCGTTAACGCGAATCAGCTTGCTATCCGGTCACTTCCGGGTGCGCTTCTTGTCGGCATACACCTGGATGACGCTGGGCCGCGGCTGGCCGGTGCCGTCATACGGGAACTGGCTGGCGGGGTTGGCGGGCGTCGCGCCGCTCACCTCGCCCGGGTGCTGCACCGAGCACAGCACGGTGGTGTCGTCGACGATCAGCGGACCGGCGGCCTCGGCTCCGTGCGGCATGGTGTGGAACTGCTGCACGTGGCCGAACTCGGCTCCCTCGAGCGGCATCATGAAGAACGCGTCGGCGTTGCCGAGCGCGTTGCCGTCGGTGGAGATCCAGAGATTGCCGCGCGAGTCGAAGGCGACGTTGTCCGGGCAGGAGATCGGGCTGACCTCGGCACGGTCGTAGCCGTCGAAGTAGGTCGACGGGTCGTTCGGGTCGCCGGCGATCAGCACCAGCCGCCAGGTCATCGTCGTCGCGGCCGCGTCATTGCCGGCCTCGGTGATCTCGACAATGTGGCCGTGCTTGTTGGACGGGCGCGGGTTGGGGCCGTCGACCTGGGCCGCGGTGCGCTTGGAGTTGTTGGTGCAGACCATGTAGACCTTGCCGGTCACCGGGCTGGGCTCGACGTCCTCCGGGCGGTCCATCTTGGTGGCGCCGACCTGGTCGGCCGCGAGGCGGGTGTGCACGAGCACCTCCTCGACCGACATGCCCGCGACGGCCGACTTGCCGTCCTTGGTGAGCGGCACCCAGGTGCCGGTGCCGTCGTGGTCGGTGGCCGATCCGCCCGCGAACTTGGCGACATAGAGGTCGCCGGCCTCGAGCAGCGTGAGGTTGTGCTTCTTGTCGCCGGGCTTGTAGCGGTCGCGCGAGACGAACTTGTAGAGGTAGTCGAAGCGCTCGTCGTCGCCGAGGTAGACGACGGCGCGGCCGTCGGCCGACAGGCGGGTGGTGGCGCCCTCGTGCTTCACCCGGCCGAGCGCGGTGTGCTTGCGCGGGGTCGACGCCGGGTCGGCGGGGTCGACCTCGACGACGTAGCCGAAACGGTTGACCTCGTTGGGTTCCCGGGTCGCGTCGAAGCGCGGGTCGACCGACTCCCAGTTGCGGCCGGCGGAGCCGGTGACGCCGTAGCGGTCGTAGGCCGCCTTCTGATCGGCGGGCGCCTCGGGCGCGCGGAAGTAGCCGTTGAAGTTCTCCTCGCCCGAGAGGACCGTGCCCCACGGCGTCATACCGCCCGAGCAGTTGGCGAAGGTGCCGAGCACCCGCCGGCCCGACGGGTCGGCGGTGGTGCGGGTGAGCTTGCTGCCGGCGGCCGGTCCGGTGAGTTGGATGGGCGTGGTGGCGGTGATGCGGCGGTTGACCTTCGCGCCGAGCTTGGCGCGCCAGGTGTCACCGGTCTTGCGTACCTCGACGACCGACATGCCGTGCGCCGCCATCACGATCTTGACCTGCTCGGGGGTGAGCGCCGACGCGGAGGTGTAGCCGCGGAACATCAGCTCTTCGTTGGTGTATTCGTTGTTGACCACGAGCAGCCCGGCGTTCTTGCCGGTGCGGATCAGGCCGACGTAGTCGCAGTTGTAGCCGAACTGCTGCTCCTGCGCGGCCGCGGTCTGCTTGTCGAAGTCGAAGCTCGGCGCACCCGTGACGATCGGGTCGCCCCACTTGACCAGCGGCTCCCAGGTGAAGCCCTGCGGGGTGACGACCTTGTCGGTCGCGAACGGCACCGGCGGGGTCGCTTCGAAGTCCCAGACGTATGCCGAATTCGGTTTCGCCTTAGGGGTTTTCGTCTTCGCTGCAGCAGGCTGGCCGGCCTGGACTCCGACGGCCGCGGCCGCCAGCGCGCCGACGCCCACCGCGCGCAGCACGGTGCGGCGGCTGTGGCCGGCGCTCGCGACCAGGTCGCCGAAGTATTCGTTGTCCGACGCGTTGGGCACCGGGTGGAAGCAGGCGTTGGCACAGCGGTACTGACAGGTCATCGGGTCGCGCGAGCCGTTGTGCGGCGCGAGTCGCAGCTGGCGGCGGTTGCTGACCGGCACGGAGGAGGTCTCGTCGGGGCGAGCGGACATGGCGAAGGGCCTTCCTGGCAGGGTGCGATGCGGATCTCCGTATGCCGCCACCCCCTGACTCGGCGGAATACACCCCGAACCTTAAGAAGTCCTGAGCGTGCGTTGCGTGAACTCCAGGTGGCCACGACACGACATCACGGCCACGCTCGTGCGGCGACCTCTCCGACGCGGCGTAGCTCCGCCCGGCCGGCACCGTCGCGCGCCGCTTCGGCCAGCCCGGTCAGGGCGCCCATCGTGAACCGCGCCAGCGCCCGAGCGTCGACATCCCCGTCGAGCGTTCCGGCCCTGATGTCCGCTCGGATCCGGGCCGCGAGCCGGTCGACCTTGGCGTTGCGCAGACCGGAGAGGAGACGGCCGACCTCGGGGTCGTGCGTGCCGGCGTCGCCCGAGACGACGAGGCAGCCGGAGGGAAGGTCGCGCTGTGTGTAACGCGCCGGCGCTTCGGCGAACAGCCGGAAAGCGACATCACGGGCGGTCGGCTCTTCGGCCAGCGCGCGGTCGATGAAGCCGCCGTAGACCCGGTCGTAGGCCGCGACAGCCTCCGCGAAGAGCGTTCGCTTGTCGCCATAGGCGCGATAGAGACTCGGCGCTGAGATGCCGAGGGCGGTCGTGAGGTCCCGCATCGACGTCGCCTCGTAGCCGTGCCGCCAGAACAGCCGAATTGCCTTGTCCAGTCCGGCATCCCGGTCGAACGATCGGGGCCGGCCACGTGTCGCTTCGGTCACTCCCTCATTGTATATCGATCGTTCCGTATTTATGGTGGTGCATGTCATTGCGTAACGATCACTACGCATACGCGACCATCGAAGGAGCACCATGCCGGATCTCAACGGCAAGACCGCGCTCGTCACCGGGGCAGGCCGCGGCATCGGCCGCGCCATCGCCCTACGCCTTGGCCGGGATGGAGCGCGGGTCGTCGTCCATTACGCCTCAAGCGGCAACGGTGCCGCGGAAACCGTTGCGCAGATACGCGATTCGGGCGGGGATGCCATGGCGATCCAGGCCGAGCTGGGCGTCGACGGCGACGCGGAGCGGCTGTGGTCGGCATACGACGAACAGGCCGACGGCGTCGACATCATCGTCAACAACGCCGGGGTGCTCGGCGGCCGGATCCCGTTTGCGGAGGTGACCGAGCAGACCTACGACGAGATCTTCGCGGTGAACACTCGGGCGCCGTTTTTCGTGCTGCAGCACGGATTGAGTCGCCTGCGGAGCGGTGGACGGATCGTCAACGTGTCAACGCGATTCACGCATGGCGCGCGCGTGCCGGACCTCGCGGCATACGCGATGTCGAAGGCGGCAATCGACTCGCTGACGGCGACGCTCGCCAAGGAACTCGGCCCGCGCGGGATCACGGTCAACGCGGTCGGACCGGGCGCGACCGCCACCGACATGAACGCGGCACGGTTGGCCAGTGAGGAGGGTCGGGCCGAGATGGCGGCCCTGTCGCCCCTGGCGCGCATCGCCCAGCCGGAGGACGTCGCCGACATCGTGGCGTTCTTGGCGTCCGACGACGCCCGGTGGGTGACCGGTCAGTGGGTCGACGCCAGCGGCGGTTCGATGCTGTAGCGGGCCGTCAGCCGCCGGAGACCGACAACTCGGCCTGCGCGACCTCGGCCCGCAGCCGGTCGTCGAGTGCCTGGGAGTCGAGCCACCCCTCGGGCAGCACCACGTGCCGCTCGGACCCGGCGCGCCCGCGCTGACCTTCTGCGGCGTCGCCGGGCCACGGCTGGTCGAGTTCGAGGGTGCCGATGAGGTCGTCGAGCGCGGTCAGCGAGTCGACCAGGCCGAGGCTGGCGCGCAGGTGCGAGCCGACCCGGAATCCCTTGAGATACCAGGCGATGTGCTTGCGGATGTCGCGGCACGCCTTGCGCTCGTCCTCGAAGAACTCGGCGAGGTAGACGGTGTGCAGCCGCAGCGTGTCGGTCACCTCGCGCAGCGTCGGCTGCACCCGGGTGGGGCGGCCGGCGAAGGCGGCGGCCAGGTCGGTGAACAGCCACGGACGACCGAGGCAACCGCGACCGACAACCACGCCGTCGCAACCGGTCTCGCGGACCATCCGCACGGCGTCCTCGGCCGACCAGATGTCGCCGTTGCCGAGCACCGGGATGCTCGTCACGGTCTGCTTCAGCTGGGCGATCGCCTCCCACTTCGCCGTGCCGGAGTAGGCCTGCGCCGCGGTGCGGGCATGCAGCGCGACGGCCGCGGCGCCCTCACCCTCGGCGATGCGGCCCGCCTCAAGGAAGGTCAGGTGATCGTCGTCGATGCCCTTGCGCATCTTCACCGTCACCGGGATGTCGTATGGCGCGGCCTCGCGCACCGCCGCAGACACGATCCCGCGGAAGAGTTCGGTCTTCCACGGCAACGCCGCTCCCCCGCCCCTGCGGGTGACCTTCGGCACGGGGCAGCCGAAGTTGAGATCGATGTGGTCGCAACGGTTTTCGCTGGCCAGGATGTGCACCGCACGTGCGGTGGTAGCCGGGTCGACGCTGTAGAGCTGGATCGAGCGCGGCTGCTCATCGGCGTCGTGCTCGATCAGCCGCATCGTGAGCGGGGTGCGCTCGACCAGCGCGCGTGAGGTGATCATCTCGCTCACGTAGAGGCTCGTCGCTCCCGATGCGCCGCCCGCGGCGGAGCCGGCTGCGCCATACCTGCGGCAGAGGCGGCGGAACGCCCGGTTGGTGATGCCCGCCATCGGCGCCAGCACCACCGGCGACTCGATCGTGTGGCACCCGATCTGCAACGGCGGCAGCACGGGGGTCGGGGCAAGGGTCTCGGTCATGGCGTCGTCCATGGTCCCAGGCGGGCGCGGCCGGGCCAAAATCGGCGGCATGCTCGCACGCCCGCGCGCCCATGCATCGAGTGACGGCTCCCTGGCCGACTGACGGCCGTATGAGGGCGTCAGTCGCCGAGGGAGCCGTCAGTCGCCGGAGCGGGAGGGCGCATGGCTCAGAGCCAGCCGTTGGTCTCGGCGATCTGCGCGGCCTCGGCGCGGGTGCGGGCGCCGGTCTTGCCGATCACCGCGGACAGGTGGTTGCGCACGGTGCCCTCGGAGAGGAAGAGCTCCCCCGCGATGTCGGCGACGGTGCCGCCGCCGCGGGCCACCCGCAGCACGTCGGTCTCGCGCGCGGTGAGCGGCGACTCGCCGGCGATCAGACTGTCGGTCGCGAGGGCCGGGTCGACCACCCGCAACCCCTGGTGCACCCGGCGCACGGCGTCGGCGAGCTCGCGCGCCGGGGTGTCCTTGACCACGAAACCCGCTGCGCCGGCTTGCAATCCGCGTCGCAGATAACCCGGCCGGCCGAAGGTGGTGACGATCAACACGCGGCAGTCGGGCAGCACCTTGCGCAGCTCCGCCGTCGCGGAGATGCCGTCGAGGCGGGGCATCTCGACGTCCATCAGCACGACGTCGGGCCGCTTCTCGGTCGCCGCCGCGACCACCTCGGCGCCGTCGCCGACCTCGCCGACGACGGTGAGGTCGTGCTCGAGCTCGAGCAGCGCCGCAAGGGCACCGCGCACGAGTGCCTGATCGTCGGCGAGCATCACCCTGATCATGTGGGTCGCACCTCGGGTGATCT